>CAZEZD010000108.1:0-8515 GCA_964516115.1 uncultured Hyphomicrobiales bacterium | reverse complement strand
CGAACCAGTTGGGCAGGAACAGCGACTGGCCGGAATAGCCGAGGCAGACCGAGCCGGAGCCGACCAGCACGCCGATGGTCATGTAGAGGTGCCAGGGCTGCGAGGTGAGGGGGGCGAGCAGCAGGCCGCCGCCCATCAGGATGACGCCGAGCTCCATCACGGCGCGCGGACCGGCGCGATCCATCAGCTTGCCCATCAGCGGCGAGAGCGCCGCCGAGACGAGGAAGCCGAAGGAAAAGGCGCCGGCGGTGAGGCCGCGGTCCCAGCCGAACTCGTCGATGATCGGCGCATAGAGCAGCGAGAAGGCGGTGCGCGCATTTACGCCGATGCCCATGGTGACGAAGGTCACCGCGACGATGACCCAGCCGTAATAGAAGGGCAGGCGCATGCTTCATTCCTCCCGCGCCGTCTGACGCGGCGTGGCACCATGATGGGCCGGATGACGCGGCCCGCCAATTCCCTCACAGGTCATTTGCCGCTATAGGCCGCAGCCTCCACAGGAAGCCGCCGAAAGCCCCGATGTCCGCCTCCGACCCAGTCGTTCCGCCCACGGGCAGCCCCGTCGTCGTTCTCGTCGAGCCGCAGATGGCGGAGAACATCGGCACGACGGCGCGCGCCATGGCGAATTTCGGCCTGTCGCGGCTGCGGCTGGTCGCCCCCCGCGACGGCTGGCCGAATGCCCGCGCCTATCCGGCCGCCTCGGGGGCCAACCGCATCCTCGACGAGGCGGAGCAGTTTTCGACCTTCGAGGAGGCGATCTCCGATCTCACCTATAGCTATGCCGCGACGGCCCGGCCGCATGACCAGGTGAAGCCGGTGCTCGGACCGCGCGAGGCGGTGGCGAGCCTCCTTCCGCGCGTCGCCGCGGGCGAGACTGTCGGCGTCGTCTTCGGCCGCGAGCGCAATGGCCTGCTGGCGGGGGAGGTGGCGCTCGCCAACGCCATCCTGACCTATCCGGTGAACCCTGCCTTCTCCTCGCTCAACCTCGCCCAGGCCGTGCTGGTGCTCGGCTACGAATGGTTCTCGCAGGCCCATGGCGCGGTGCTGCCGCATCAGGGCGAGGAGCGCCCCGAGCCGGCCACCAAGGCGCATATGCTGGCCTTCTTCGCCTCGCTGGAGAAGGCGCTCGACCGGGCCGAGTTCTTCCGCCCGCCGGAGAAGCGGGAGGGCATGGTGATCAACCTACGCAACATCTTCCAGCGCATGCAGCCGACGAAACAGGATGTGGCGACGCTGCACGGCGTGGTGACGGCGCTGGCCGAGGGGGCCAAGGGCCCGGCCCGCGGCGCGACGCTCACCCCGGATGGGGCGGAGGCGCTGCGCAACTTCCTTTCCGACTCGACCAAGGGCCTCACCGGTGGCACGGCGCCGATCCGCGGCATCTCCCGCCTCATCCGCCGCAACCCCACGGAAGCGGAGAAGGCGCTGTGGGAGGTGCTGGTGAAGGACCGCCGCTTCGCCGGACGCGGCTTCAAGCGCGCCGTGCCGATCGGCCCGCATGTCGCCGACCTCGTCTCCTTCGACGAGCGGGTGGTGATCGACTTCGAGCCGCACACGCAAGGCGACGAGGCCGCCGAGCGGCGAACCGAGAAGCGCGCCTGGCTCGCCGAGCGCGGCTACCGCATCATCGTCATGGAAGCGCGCAGGGTGGAGGCCGATCCCGCGGCCGCACTGGACGAGCTTGAGGGACTGCTGAAGCCGGGTGCCCAGACCCCGCGGCCCTGAACCTCCTGTTAACGGTGACGCCGGAAAGCCGGCAAAATCTGCCGACAATTGGCGGAAAGTCCTGCATTTCGGGGGAGTTATTCACCAGATTTTCAACGGTATTTGGCCAGAATTTCCGCGGTTTGAGGGGGAGTTCGGGTCGTGTCCAGCCAGTTCCAGCCACCGGGCATCGTCTCCCGGCTGCGGCAGACCCTGTCGCGCTTCCGCCGCCATCACGCTGGCGGCGTTGCGATCATATTCGCCTTCTCCGCCCTACCGCTGATGGGCGTCGCCGGTTCGGCCATCGACTATTCGTTTGCCAGCCGCTCGAAGGCCCATATCGATGCGGCCGCCGACATCGCGGCTCTCACCGGCGTCAAGATTTCCGGCACCGTGCCGCTGGCGGCGGTGGCGCGCGCCGATGCGCTGAAGAGCTTCAGCGCGAATTACGGGACGATGCCGCGCGTGACGCTGAACAAGGTGGATGTCACCGTGACCGACAACGGTCTGCTCCGCACGTCGGTCGTCACCTACACGGCTTCGGTCCAGACCTCGTTCATGGGCCTGTTCGGGTTCAATTCCATGCAGATCGGCGGCACGGCCCGCGCCACGTCCAGCCTCCCGACCTATATCGACTTCTACCTCTTGCTCGACAATTCGCCGTCCATGGGCATCGGCGCGACGCCGGCGGATGTTGCGACAATGGTCGCGAATACCCCGGACAAGTGCGGCTTTGCCTGCCACGACCTGTCGAACCCGTCCGGCAACTATTACAAGCTTGCCAAGAAGCTGCAGGTCACCATGCGGATCGACGTTGTCAGGCAGGCGACGCAGACGCTGATGGATACGGCCCGCGCCGAGCTGGTCACCACCGGCCAGTTCCGGGCGGCGATCTACACCTACGGTGAATCCTGCACTGTGACCGGCCTGACGCAGGTGTCGGCACTGACGACGAATCTCGCGACGGCCAAGGCCCATGCCAATTCGATCGACCTGATGACGATCCCTTATCAGAACTACAACAACGACCAGTGCACGGATAACACCGGCGCCCTGACGTCGATCAACAAGCTCATCGCGACCCCCGGCGACGGGGCCACGGCGGCGGCGCCGCAGAAGATCCTGATGCTGGTCGCCGACGGCGTGACCGATGCCTATTACCCCAGCACCTGTACGCGCCCGACGGTGAGTGGCGGGCGCTGCCAGGAGCCGCTGAACCCCGCCATCTGCGAGACCATCAAGGCGCGGGGTGTCCGCATCGCGGTGCTCTACACGACCTACCTGCCGCTGCCGACGAACGCCTGGTACATGAGCTGGATCGCGCCCTTCCAGTCGACGATCGGCACGCGGATGCAGAGCTGCGCCTCGCCCGGCCTCTATTTCGAGGTCAGCCCCACGCAGGGCATCACCGAGGCCATGACCGCGCTGTTCCGGAAAGCCATCGCTACCGCCCGCCTCACCCAGTAGGGCCGCAGCGTCACGCCCGCATCGCGATGGTCATGCCGGCCATGACGATGACCATGCCGACCAGTTCCACCGCCGAGGGCCATTCGCCGATCAGGACGGCGCTCGCCGCCGCCGTGATGGCGGGAACCAGCGGCAGGAACAGCGAGGCGCGCGCCGCCCCCAGCGTCTGGTTGGCGCTGGCATAGAGGAAGACCGAGGCGACGCCGACGAGCAGCCCCTGGTAGCCGGCCTGCAGCGCCATGGCGGACAGGCTCGCACCGGCGATCTTCAGCGGCACGGCGAGGGCGAGCAGCGGCAGCACGGCGAGCGACAGGATCGACAGGGAGATGGTGAGGTCGAAGGCGTCCGCCCCCCACCGCTTCGCCAGGATGCCGAAGATGGCCCACATGGTTGCGGCCAGCACGAACAGCAGGTCGCCGCGCCAGGCGCCCTCCTGGCCGCCCTGGGCGAGGCCCTGGCCGGCGAAGAGGCCGATGCCGGTGACGATGAGCACCAGCCCGACGATGCGGCCCACGGGGCTCCTCTCGCCCAGCACGGCATAGGCGATGAGGGCGGTCGCCACCGGGATGAGGCTCGGCGCGATGACCGCCGTGTGCAGTGCCGGGGCGAAGGTGGAGCCACCGACGAGCACGGTGGCGAAGGGGGCGCCGGCGAACAGGGTGAGGATCAGCGCGCGACGCCAGCCGAGGCGGCCGACGGGGAAGGGCTTCAGCCTGGCGATGGCGAAGGGCAGCAGCACGAGGGAGGCGGTGAGGTAGCGCAGGATCGTGACGTCGACCGGGCCGAGGCCGTCCGCCACCGACTGGCGGGAGACCACCGCCTGGATGCCCCAGATGAGCGCCGCCCCGGCGCCGCAGGCAAAGCCGAAGAGCGAGCTGCGGGTGGCAGGCAGGGCGGTCGCCGCCGGAACGTCTTTCGCCATGGGTCTCAGCGTCGGTGAACGGCGCCATCCGGCGCGGGCAGGTTCCATGCCCCGCCTCCGCGCCCCGGGCAAGCGCGCCTGAGGCAGGACAGGACCGCGCCCCGCCGCCTTCGGCCCCCGCCGTTCCGCCGATGTTGACCGCGCGCGGCGCGCCGATAGGCTTTCCCATCCGGGGCCGTGGGGCGTGCCGGCCCCTCGCGAGGCGGCACTGCCATGGACATGACGGCCACCGCAGACCCATCGGGAGCGACGTCCCTGCCGCCGGAAGAGGTGGACGTTCTCATCGTCGGCGCCGGCATCTCGGGCATCGGCAGCGCCTGGCACCTGACGCATCAGCTCCCCGGCACGCGCTTCGTCGTGCTGGAGGCGCAGGACGGCTTCGGCGGCACCTGGCGCACCCATCGCTTCCCCGGCATCCGCTCCGACAGCGACCTGCACACCTTCGGCTACAGCTTCAAGCCGTGGACCGGCCCGCCCATCGCCACGGCGGCCGAGATCAAGGCCTATATGGGCGAGATCATCGCCGAGAACGGCCTCGATGCGCATATCCGCTACGGCCATGAAGTCGTGGCGGCCGACTGGTCGAGCGAGGAGGCGCGGTGGACCGTGACCGTGCGCCGCCGCGACACCGGCGAGACGCTGGTCTTCACGACCCGTTTCCTGTGGATGTGCCAGGGCTATTACCGCCACGCCGAAGGCCATACGCCGGAATGGCCGGGCATGGCGGATTTCAACGGGCGGATCGTCCACCCGCAGACCTGGCCGGAGGACCTCGACACGAGCGGCAAGCGCGTGGTCGTCATCGGGTCGGGGGCCACCGCCGCGACCCTGGTGCCGGCGCTGGCCGGCCGATGCGCCCATGTCACCATGCTGCAGCGCTCGCCGACCTTCTTCCGCACCGGGCGCAACGCCATCGAGCTCGCCGAGACGCTGCGCCAGCTCCAGATTGACGAAGCCTGGATCCACGAGATCGTCCGCCGCAAGATCCTGTTCGACCAGGACGCCTTCACCCGCCAGACCTACGAGAACCCGGAGAGGGTCAAGGCGGAGCTGATCGGCGCCATCCGCGCCATCATGGGGCCGGACTACGACGTCGACACCCATTTCACGCCGCGCTACCGGCCCTGGCGCCAGCGCATCGCCTTCGTCCCCGATGCCGACCTCTTCCATGCGATCAGGCGCGGCGAGGCGTCGGTGGTGACGGACGAGATCGAGCGGTTCACGCCCGGCGGGATCCGGCTCAAGTCCGGGGAGGAGATCGCGGCGGACATCGTCGTCACCGCCACGGGTTTCACGCTCAGCGTCATGGGCGACATCCCCTTCAGCCGGGACGGGAAACCCATCGACTTCGCGGAGACGGTGACCTGGCGCGGCGTGATGTTCACCGGCGTGCCGAACCTTGCCTGGGTCTTCGGCTATTTCCGCGCCAGCTGGACGCTGCGCACCGACCTTGTCGCTGACTTCGTCTGCCGGCTCCTGCCGCACATGACGGCGACGGGCGCGCGGATGGTCGAGCCGGTGCTGCCCGAGGAGGCGAAGGGGCTGAATGCCGGGCCGTGGACCGACCCCGAGGACTTCAATCCGGGCTACCTCCTGCGCGACCTCCATCGCCTGCCGAAGACCGGGCCGGGCGAGGCCTGGCGCCACAGCCAGGACTACTGGTCGGACAAGGACAGCTTTCCCGCTATCGATCTCGAGGACGAGGCGTTCGTCTATCGGTGATCGCCCCTCGGGACGACAAAGGCCGCCGGACCTCGCCCGGCGGCCTTCGGTCTTCGAATCGAGGCGGATGCCTCAGCCGGCCTGAACCTGCGCGATGGCCACGGCCATCAGTTCGTCCATTGTGCGGCGGATCTGATGGTCCGACTGGCCGGCATTGGCGGCGTCGAGATCGGCCTTCACCTTGCGGAACACGTCGTCGTCGCCGGCTTCCTCGAAATCGGCCATGACGACGGACTTGGCATAGGCTTCGGCGTCCTCGCCGGTCTTGCCGAGCTTCTCGGCGGCCCACAGGCCGAGGAGCTTGTTGCGGCGGGCGTTCGCCTTGAAGCGCAACTCCTCGTCATGGGCGAACTTCTTCTCGAAACCTTCCTCGCGCTTGTCGAAGGTGCTCATCCGCTTGGTTCCTGACCTGGTCCGTGTGTCCGGGGGGCGGATCGGGCGATCCGCCGTGAAAGGGGCTCACCCCCCGCTGGGCTTGCATATAGTCGCGCCATCCCCACTTTGGCGAGAGCAAAGGCGTCGCACCATGCCTTTTCGCGCGCGGGCCGCCATTCGACCAATTTCCGATTTCATTGTGCATCGGCGAACGATCGGATAGGAAGACCCTGCGGGCAAAGGCGTCAGCGCGCCCGATTCTTCATGGTGCGCGCCAACGGTCCGTATGCTCCGTCGCCGGAGACCGGCAAACCGGAAACCTGGTGAGAGATGGACTTCCTCAAGACACGGTATATCCCCATGAGCCGCCGTCGCCGCATCTACGAAGGCAAGGCCAAGGTTCTCTATGAAGGCCCCGAGCCGGGAACCCTCATCCAGCACTTCAAGGACGACGCGACCGCTTTCAACGCCAAGAAGCACGAGGTGATCGACGGCAAGGGCGTGCTCAACAACCGCATCTCCGAGTACATCTTCTCGAAGCTGAACGACATCGGCGTGCCGACGCATTTCATCCGCCGGATGAACATGCGCGAGCAGCTCATCCGCGAGGTCGAGATCATCCCGCTCGAGGTCGTCGTGCGCAATGTCGCCGCCGGCTCGCTGTCGACGCGCCTTGGCATCGACGAGGGCACGCAGCTGCCGCGCTCGATTATCGAGTTCTATTACAAGAACGACGCGCTGAACGATCCGCTCGTCTCCGAAGAGCACATCACCGCCTTCGGCTGGGCGACGCCGCAGGAGATCGACGACATCATCGCCCTGGCGATCCGCGTCAACGACTTCCTCTCGGGCCTGTTCCTCGGCGCCGGCATCCGCCTCATCGACTTCAAGATGGAATGCGGCCGCCGGTGGGAGAACGACGTGATGCGCATCATCGTCGCCGACGAGATCTCCCCGGATTCGTGCCGGCTCTGGGACATCAAGTCGAACGACAAGATGGACAAGGACCGCTTCCGCAAGGATCTCGGCGGTCTCATCGAGGCCTACACGGAAGTCGCGCGCCGGCTTGGCGTGCTGGGCGAAAACGAGCGCCCGACCGGTCCCGTCCTGGTGCAGTGACCTGCGTGCCGTGCGCCCGATCGCGCGCATGCTGACGACATCCCGCGCGCCGGCCAGGCCGGCGTGCGAAACCTTCGCCCTTCTGCGGGCCGGCTTCCTTTCCGTCGTCGCCACCGTCATGCTCGCCTCCTGCGCCTATGTGCCGGTGGCGGTCGATGGCGTGTCCACCCGTCCGGACCTCGCTGCCCGGGAGGGCGAGAATCCCTGGGTCTTCGTCCCTGCCGGCGCCTGGATCACCCGCGACACGGCCCTGCCGGTCTCGGTCGGCATGTGCGCCGCGCCCGCCTGCAGCGACAGGATCGCGGTTGCGGTGGTGGAGGCTAAGGGCCGCGAGGCGCGCACGCTCGCCCGCTCGCTGCGCGAACCCTCGGGCCTCGTCACCCGCCTGACCGAGGGCAACCGCCGGCGCATCGCCCTCGTCGCCCAGGCCAACCGCACCGTCTCCGCGGCTGTGGCGGCAAGGCGCACGCCGCTGCGCGTCGCGTCCCGCAGCCGCCCCCTGCGCCACCGCGCCTTTTCGGGCTTCACCCTGGAGATGCGGCGCGAGAGCGGGCCTGCCCGCGCAGCCCATGCCGCTGTGCTCGGACGCCAGCGCGCCGGCGTGCTGAAGGTCGTCATCGTCATCGGCGAGAAGCCGGAGCAGGTGGAGGCCGCGGTGAGGACCGTCGCCGACGCCAATCTCTGACGACGCCCGACGACACCATCGAACGGCGCGCCGTCGCAAAGCCGAAACGCGGGATCGCTACTGAGGCGAACCGACAGCCATGAAGAAAGTCACTGGAATGATCCGCAAGCTCGTGCTGACCTTCGCCCTCGTCATGCCGCTGGCGCTGCCCGGAACGGCGGCGGCCCAGGGGACTGCCGTCTCGGTGAATGGCTGGGAACGGCAGGTGGCCGCGACCGGCACCGTGTTCTTCCGCTGCCGCGCCGCTGCCTGCACGGCGCAGTCGACGGTCAGCTACCGTCCCCAGCAGGCCGGCCGCATGCCGTCGGTCGCCGCCTTCCGCCAGCGCCAGGAGGAAACCAACCGCCGCATGGTCGAGGGCAGCAACGGCCGGCTGACCCGCGTTGACATCCTCGACGTCGCGGAATCGGAGCGGGCGGGGGCCAAGGTGCTGACCGCGGTGAAGCTGCTGGTGGCGGCGAGCGGACCGAACCAGTATCTCGCCACCAGCCTCGTCATGCAGGGTCAGAAGGCCTTCTCCA
>CAZEZD010000107.1:0-8551 GCA_964516115.1 uncultured Hyphomicrobiales bacterium | reverse complement strand
CGTGGTGACGGTCTGGAGCTATCGGCGGACCTGGGACGCCGCCACGCTGCTCCATCTCGCTCCGGGCGCGCTGGCCGGCATCGTTGCCGGCTACCTTTTTGCGTCGCATGTCTCCGAACCGGCCGTGCGCCTCATCGTCGGGATCATCGCGGTAGCCTTCTGCCTCGACCGCTGGCTGCGGACGGCCCCGGTGGGGGGCGAGGTCCGTCCACAGAACTGGCTGTCGGGAACCCTGCTCGGCGGGCTGTCGGGCTATACGAGCTTCGTCATCCACGTCGGCGGACCGCCGTTCAACATGTATGCCCTGCCGCGCGGGCTCTCGCGCGATGTCTTCGTCGGCTCGGCAGGCATCTTCTTCGCGGTGGTCAATGTCGTGAAGGTTGCGCCCTTCATCGCCCTCGGCCAGCTGACCCTCGCCAATCTGGCGACGGCGACGATGCTGTTCCCGCTGGCGGTCGCCTCCAACATGGCCGGCATCTGGCTCGTCCGGCGCGTGCCGACGGCGCTGTTCTATCGGATCATCTATGTGCTGACCTTCATTGTCGGGTGCGTCCTGCTCGTCGGCGCTATTCCCGCGATGCTGTAGCGCCCAACGCAAAAGGGCCGCCCGAAGGCGGCCCTTTCCGTGATCGACCCCGAAGGATCGATGCAAGCTCAGTAGCGGGCGACGACAGCCGACGGACCCGTCGAGAACAGGTAGCTGACGCCAGCGCGCACGGCGTGCGTGGTCGTCTTGAACGTCGTCGAGCCGAGGAAGACCGGGTTGAGGTCGACGTTGCGCGAACCGAAGTCGGTGTAGCGGTACTCGAGGCTCGCAACGAAGTTCGGGGTGAAGGCGTACTCGACGCCGGCGCCGACGGTCCAGCCGAGACGGGTGCCGGTGCTGCCGATGCGGGTCGCCGTGGCGAAGTCGAATGCCGAATGGTTCAGGCCGGCATAGGCCAGACCGCCGGTGGCGTAGACATGGACGCGATCGATCGCGACGCCGAGACGGGCGCGGGTCGAACCCTGCCAGTTCAGGCGGGTGCGATAGTCGTCGCCGTTCGGGAACACGCCCGTGCCGCCGATGCCGGAGGCTTCGATGTCCGTCACGACACCGAGGACGATGTTGTTCATCTGCCAGTTGTAGCCGAGGTGAACACCGCCGGTCACGCCGTTGATGTTGTACGAGCCGCTCGACGCCGGGACGAACAGGCCGCCGTTGTCGAAGAAGCGCGCCTGGGTGGTGCCCCAGCCGTAGCCGACCTGGGCACCGACGAAGACGCCCGACCAGTTGAAGACGGGAGCGTAGACGGCAGCGGCTACCGGAGCGCGCGGGGCGCCGAGGTCGGCAGCCTGGGCGCCGGTGGCGAGGGCGGCAACCGCGGCGCTCGCAAGGAGGAGTTTCTTCATGAGGTACGTCCTTGTTGTATGCGGCTGTGGCCATGCCACCGCCGTGCCTCTCGATGTCCGATCCTGACGATGCCAGGAGACCCCCTCCTTCACCCCGGCACCGTTGGAACGAGGGGCCGGGATACAGGGCGAGGGTTACAAATCAACTCCCAAGAGCGTGAAGGGTCCCGCATTGCCGTGCCACGTCATCACGAAGGCTGGCCGCTGTGTCTGAAGGGCCACAAGTGCCGCAACGGAAGACGGTATCATGGTGCAAGTGATTGAAAATACGACGAAAATGCGGCGGAAACGTGCCAGCGGTAACGGGGTGCCCGAACGGCGGCGTTGAACGGCGAGCGGCGCCCGCCTACCGTTGGCGGCGGAAACGCACCCCCGCAGCAGGGACGCCGCCATGAGCGCCTATGACGCCGACCTCGACAAGAACCCGGCCAACTACCAGCCGCTGACGCCGGTCACCTTTCTTGAGCGTGCGGCCCGCGTCTTTCCCGGCCACCCCGCGATCATCCATGGCAGGATCAGGCGGAGCTATCGGGACTTCTATGCGCGCTCGCGCAAGCTCGCCTCGGCGCTGGCCAGGGCAGGGGTCGGCAAGAACGACACGGTCGCCGTCATCTGCGCCAACACGCCCGCCATGCTCGAGGCGCACTACGGCGTGCCGATGTGCGGCGGCGTGCTGAATACGCTGAACACGCGCCTCGACGCGCCGATCATCGCCTTCTCGCTCGACCATGGCGAGGCCAAGGTCTTCATCGTCGACCGCGAGTTCTCCAGGCTGGCGAAGGAGGCGCTCGCTCTCTGCAAGGCAAAGCCGCTCGTCATCGACTACGACGACCCCGAATATGACGGTCCGGGCGAGCGCATCGGCACGGTCGAGTACGAGGACTTCATCGCGGGGGGAGAGGTCGACTACGCGTGGCAAAGGCCGGGCGACGAGTGGGACGCCATCGCGCTGAACTACACGTCGGGGACGACGGGCAACCCGAAGGGCGTCGTCTATCACCACCGCGGCGCCTATCTGCTGGCGCTCGGCAACGTGGTGACCTGCGGCATGACCAAGCACCCCGTCTATCTGTGGACGCTGCCGATGTTCCACTGCAACGGCTGGTGCTTCCCCTGGTCGGTCTCGGCGGTCGCGGGCACCCATGTCTGCCTGCGCTGGGTCCGGGCCAGGGCCATGTACGACGCCATCGCCGACCATGGAGTCACGCATCTGTGCGGCGCGCCCATCGTCATGAGCCTGCTCTTGAACGCGCCGGCGGAAGAGAAACGCGACATCGGCCGCACCATCTCCTTCTTCACCGCCGCGGCGCCGCCGCCCGAGGCGGTGCTGGCCGCGATGAAGGCCGCCGGCTTCGACGTGACCCATCTCTATGGCCTGACCGAGACCTACGGCCCTTCTGTCATCAACGACTGGAACCGCGACTGGGACAGCCTGTCCAGCGCCGACTATGCGGCAAAGAAGGCGCGCCAGGGCGTGCCCTATGTGGTGCTGGAGGACATGACGGTGCTCGATCCCGAGACCATGGAGCCGGTGCCGGCCGACGGCGTCACCCTCGGCGAGGTGATGATGCGCGGCAACGTGGTGATGAGGGGCTACCTGAAGAACCGCAAGGCCTCCGACGAGGCCTTTGCCGGCGGCTGGTTCCATTCCGGCGACCTGGGCGTGCTCTATCCGGACGGCTACATTCAGTTGAAGGACCGCTCCAAGGACATCATCATCTCCGGCGGCGAGAACATCTCCTCCATCGAGGTGGAGGACGTGCTGTTCAAGCATCCCGCCGTGCAGGCGGCGGCCGTGGTGGCCAAACCAGACGACCGGTGGGGCGAGACACCCTGCGCCTTCGTCGAGCTGAAGCCGGGCACAAGCGCGACGGCCGAGGAGATCATGGCCTGGTGCCGGCAGAACCTCGCCGCCTTCAAGTGCCCGCGCACGGTGGTGTTCACGGAACTGCCGAAGACATCAACGGGCAAGATCCAGAAGTTCGTACTCAGGGAGATGGCGAAGCGGGCGTGAGAGGGATCAGGCCGCCGGGAGAGGCTGGTTCACCGTCTCGTGGAAGCTCGCGACGACGGCCGCCGGATCGACATCCTTGAGGATGAGAACGATGCGCGTGCGATGGTCCGCGTCGGGCCAGTCGGCCAGTTCCACCGGCGGGTGGAAGGTGGTGTGTACGCCATGGACGATCAGCGGTCCGGCCGCCTCCTCGACCGCGATCAGCCCCTTCAGGCGCAGGAGTTCCTCGCCCCAGGTGGCGCGCAGACCGCGGAACCACTGGTTCAGCGAATCCCATGGCAAGGGGCGATCGTGGATGATCGTGACGGTGCGGATGCCGGCGCCGTGGCGCGAGCCGTGGTCGGGATGGCCGCAGGCGGGGTCCTCGCAGCCGGCGGCGTGGCCGGAGGTGGCAGTTTTCTCGACAGTCATCAGCCGATGTGGCGGGCCGCCGAACAGGAGGTCCGGCGAGATCGCCCCCGCGACGGCCCGTTCGCGCCGGGCGCCTGGCGCGAGGCGTGTCAGGCGGGTGTCGAGTTCCGTCACCGCCTCCGCCGCCGCGATGTCCGTCTTGCTCACCACGATCAGGTCGGCGATCGCCACCTGGGCCGATGCCTCGGGCTGTGCTTCGAGCTGGTGCGATCCGTTGACGGCATCGACCAGGGTGATGATCCGGTCCAGCCGGAAATCGTGCATCACCATGGGATTGCTGAAGAACAGGGCGGCGATCGGCGCCGGATCGGCAAGTCCGGTGGTCTCGATCAGCACGCGATCGAACGGCGGCAGTTCTCCTGTCTGGCGTCGTGCGGCCATGTCGCGCAGCGTCAGTTCGAGGTCGCCACGCACGGTGCAGCAGATGCATCCCGACGACAGCATGACGAGGTCGGCGTCGCGGCTCTCGATGAACAGGTGGTCGAGCGCGATGGTGCCGAACTCGTTGACGATGACCAGCGAGCGTTCCATGCCCGGGTGGGCCAGCAAGCGGTTGATGAGCGTCGTCTTGCCGGCGCCGAGGAAGCCGGTGACCAGCGTCACCGGCACGCGTTGGGCAGATTTGTCGGTATCGAAGAGGCTCATCCGTCTTCATTAGTCCGCGTTGCTGCTGCGAGCCAAGTCCATTTTAGGACATCGAGTCTGTCGTTATTGAATTACGTGACGAACGCTGACCTTTATTCGGCCGTTCGGCTATCTGTCGATTGACCGGTGCTTGACTAGACTTGCGCGCGCGGCGCCTGCGACAGCCGCCGAGTCAGAACGATCAGCATGGAGGACACCCCGATGACAGTGCGTGATCCCAAGGACCTTGCTCAACATCCCGAGGCGCCGGAACGCCGCGACTTCCTCAAGGGGGCAGCGGTCGGCGGCGTCGTGGCGGCCGCGACGGCGCATGTGGCGCAGGTCGCCATCTCCCCAGCCCAGGCCCAGACGCCCGCCGTCCAGCCCTGGTGGCCCTCGCGCTGGGGCGCCGAGGATCAGGCCGGTGCCTCCAACCACATCACGCCGGCCAAGGTGCTGGAAGCGGCCAAGTGGATTCGCGACGGAAAGATTCATCGCATCGGGCGGGTCTCGGAATCCGCCATGCCCAAATTCGGCGACCGTGCCTTCACCCTGCGCATTCCCGGCAATCCGACCGGCGGTCCGTTCGCGAGCAACAAGCTCGTCTATAACGACGAATATCTGGCGACCGAGATCGGCCAGACAGGCACGCAGTTCGACGGTCTCGCCCATATCGGACTTCAGGTCGGCAAGGATGGCGATACGACGGAGCACATCTACTACAACGGCGTGCGCGGCTCGGAGATGGTCAGCGGCACCGGCGTCAAGAAACTGGGTGTCGAGAACGTCAAGCCGATCTTCACACGAGGCCATCTCATCGACGTCATGGCCCAGCGCGGCGCCATGATGGATGCCGGCCAGGAGGTGACCATGGCCGACGTGCGCGGCGCGCTCGCCAAACAGAACATGAGCGAGGCCGACGTGCAGCCGGGAGACGCGGTATTCTTCCACACAGGCTGGGGCTCGCTGTGGATGCGCAACAACGAGCGCTATGCCTCCGGCGAGCCGGGGCCGGGCCTGGAAGTCGCACGCTGGCTGATCGAGAAGCAGATCGTCGTCATGGGCGGCGACAGCTGGGGCGTCGAGTGCGTGCCGAACCCGGACCGCAACCTCGCCTTCCCGGTCCATGCCGAACTGCTCACCAAGAACGGCATCTTCATCCACGAGAACCTGCAGTTCGACAGCCTGCTGGCCGATCGCAAGTATCAGTTCGTCTATGTGATGTGCCCGGTCCCGATCAAGGGCGCCACCGGGTCCCCCGGCGGTCCGATCGCCATCACCTGAACCGGCGCACCTGTTGCGCGAACCGGCCGCGGCGGTGACAATCGCCGCGGTCATTGCGTGGCCGCGCCGCAGCCGACGACGCTGCCGCGACAGGGGGACGCGACATGGACGCCGACGTGATCGTCATCGGCGCGGGGCTGGCGGGCCTCGTCGCCACCGTCGAACTGGCCGAGGCCGGGCGCAAGGTGATCCTCCTCGACCAGGAGGGCGAGCAGACCATCGGCGGCCAGGCCTTCTGGTCCTTCGGCGGTCTGTTCTTCGTCGACAGTCCCGAGCAGCGGCGGATGGGCATCCGCGACAGTTTCGACCTCGCCTGGCAGGACTGGCAGGGGACCGCCGGCTTCGACCGCGCCGAGGACAACTGGGCGCAGCGCTGGGCCGAGGCCTATGTCCACTTTGCCCATGGCGAGAAGCGCGCCTGGCTGCACGAGCGCGGGGTGCGCTGGTTTCCCCTCGTCGGCTGGGCGGAGCGGGGCGGGGGGCTCGCCACGGGGCACGGCAATTCGGTGCCGCGCTTCCACGTCACCTGGGGCACCGGCCCCGGCCTGATCGCGCCATTCGTCGCGCGGGTGAAGGCAGCGGCGGAGCGCGGCCTCGTCTCTTTCCGCTTTCGCCACCGGGTGAACGGCCTGACCACATCGGCCGGAACCATCGGCGGCGTCGAGGGCGACATCCTCGAGCCGACGACGGTCGCGCGCGGCGCCGAGAGCTCGCGCATCGCAACCGGTTCCTTCGCGCTGAAGGCGCAGGCGGTGGTTGTCACGTCGGGCGGCATCGGCGGCAATTTCGACCTCGTCCGCAAGAACTGGCCGGAACGTCTCGGCACGCTGCCGGATTTTCTCGTCTCCGGCGTGCCGGCGCATGTCGACGGGCGCATGCAGGTCATCACGGAGGAGGCGGGCGGGCGCGTCGTCAATCGCGACCGCATGTGGCACTACGTCGAGGGCATCCGGAACTTTAATCCGATCTGGCCGCACCACGGCATCCGCATCCTGCCCGGCCCCTCCTCCCTCTGGCTTGACGCGACGGGCAAGCGGCTGCCGGCGCCGAACTTCCCCGGTTTCGACACGCTGTCCAGCCTCGAACACATCGTGAAGTCCGGCCACGGCTATTCGTGGTTCGTTCTCTCGCGCGCCATCATCAAGAAGGAATTCGCGCTGTCGGGCTCGGAGCAGAACCCGGATCTCACCAACAAGTCGATACCCGGCATCCTGTCGCGGCTCGGGAAGGGGCTGCCGCCACCGGTGCAGGCCTTCATGGACAAGGGCGCCGACTTCATCGTCGATACCGACATCCGTTCGCTCGGCCGGCGCATGAACGAACTGGTCGGCACCAGTCTCATCGACCCGTTGGCGCTGGAGCGCGAGGTCGTGGCGCGCGATCGGCAGATCGACAATCCTTTCTGCAAGGACATGCAGATCCTCGCCCTGCGCGCCATGCGCAACTACCGCGGCGACAAGCTCATGCGCACCGCCGCGCCGCACAGGATTCTCGATCCGAAGAACGGGCCGCTGATCGCGGTCAAGCTCAACATCCTGACCCGCAAGACGCTCGGCGGGTTGCAGACCGATCTCGACGGACGGGTGCTGACGGCGGACGGCTCGCCGCTCGCCAATGTCTATGCGGCGGGCGAGGTGGCGGGTTTCGGCGGCGGAGGCCTGCACGGCTACCGCGCGCTGGAAGGCACCTTCCTCGGCGGCTGCATCTTCTCGGGCCGCACGGCGGGGCGCGCGGTCGCGAAGGCGGTCGGATAGGATCGCTCATCCGCTGATTCCTCGCGCCCGGACACGCCCATGCTCGGCATCCACGACTTCTGGCTCTTCGTGCTCGCCGGATTCCTGCTCAACGTCACGCCGGGGCCGGACATGGCGCTGGTGATGGGGCGCGCGATGCGCGACGGCACGCGCGCCGGAGCGGTGGCGGCCTTCGGCATCGGGGCGGGGGCCTTCGTCCACATCGCCGCGGCGGCGGTCGGCCTGTCGGTGCTGATCGCCAGTTCGGCGCTCGCCTTCACTGTCATCAAATGGGTGGGCGCGGCCTATCTCGTCATCGTCGGCTTGCGGCTTCTGCTGGCTCCTGCGGGAGGTGGTGCGGGGGATTGCGCGCCTCTGCCGCCGGCTTCGCTCAGATCGGTCTTCCTCCAGGGCTTCCTGACCAACGTGCTCAATCCGAAGGTTGCCCTGTTCTTCCTCGCCTTCCTGCCGCAGTTCATCGACCCGGCCGCACCGTCCAAGGCCCTGGCCTTCGTTGTCCTCGGGCTCGTCTTCAACCTGAATGGCACGGCGTGGAACCTGATGGTCGCCTGGGCGGCGTCCCGCATGGCGCGGCTCCCGGCCTTCGCCGTGGTCCGCACCTGGCTCGACCGGATATTGGGCGCCCTGTTCCTCGGGCTCGGTATCCGGCTGGCGCTGGCCGAACGCTGACACGAAGAAGGCCCTCCTTGCGGGAGGACCTCGTCGTTTGCGCCACTCACCGACGGTGTCAGGCGGCGCGGATCGTCGACAGGAATTTGTCGAGTTCGGTGTTGAGCGAGCCGGCCTGGGCGGACAACGTCTCGGCGGAGGCCAGCACCTGCGTCGCGGCGGCGCCCGTCTCGGACACGGCCTGCGAGACCCCGACGATGTTGGTGGAGACCTCGCCGGTGCCGGCGGAGGCCTGCTGGACGTTGCGGGCAATCTCCTGCGTCGCGGCGTTCTGCTCTTCCACCGCGCTGGCAATGCTGGCCGACACCGCGCTGATCTCGCGGATGACCGCGGCAATGCCGTTCATCGCCTCAGCCGACTGGCCGGTGGCCTGCTGGATGCCGCTGATCTGCGAGGCGATCTC
>CAZEZD010000106.1:0-8576 GCA_964516115.1 uncultured Hyphomicrobiales bacterium | reverse complement strand
CAAGCCCGTCGCCATGGAGCGCCTCATGGGCCATTTATGATAAACACCATGACCAAGGTTCTCTCGTGCCTCGACGGCTCGGTCTATGCCGACAGCGTCACCGACCACGCGGCCTGGGCTGCCCTGAGTCTGAAGGCCTCGGTCGAACTGCTCCACGTGCTCGGGCGCCGCGACGTCTCGACGGCAGCGCCCGATCTGAGCGGCAGCATCGCCGCCGACGCGCAGCAGCACCTGCTTGCCGAGCTTGCGGCGCTCGACGCCGACCGGGCCAAGCTCGTGCAGAAGCGCGGCCGCCTCATCCTCGATGCCGCCCGCGAGCGCCTGGTTGCCGCCGGCGTCGCCGACGTGACCATCTCCCTGCGCCATGGCGATCTCCTGGAGGCGATCACCGAACGTGAGCCGGACGCCGCCCTCGTGGTGATCGGCAAGCGCGGCGAGGCCGCCGACTTCGCCAGCCTGCACCTCGGCTCGAACCTGGAACGGGTCGTCCGCTCCACTCACAAGCCGATCCTCGTCGCGTCACGCGCCTTCAGGCCGATCCATCGGATCCTGATCGCCTTCGACGGCGGCCCGAGCGCCCTGAAGGCTGTCGACCACGTGTCGCGCTCGCCGCTGTTTGCGGGTCTTGCGGTCGATATCGTCATGGCCGGCGCGCCGTCGCCGGAGAACCAGCGAAAGCTGGACAATGCCGTGGCGCAGCTCAAGGCCGGTGGCCTTCAGGCGACCGCGCGTGTCGAGCTGGGGCAGGCCGACGCCGTCATCGCCGGCATCGTCGGGAAGGACGGGATCGACCTCCTCGTCATGGGCGCCTACGGCCACTCCCGCATCCGCAACCTCATCATCGGCAGCACCACCACCGAGATGATCCGCTCGTGCAAAATCCCGGTCGTGCTGTTCAGGTGAGGGGCCGGCCCGCCCTTCCTGCATTCCCGTGAGGCCACGGCCGAGGCGCCGGGGCTTCCATCCGACCTGCTGAGCCAACAGGCGGGAGCCTCCCGCCTGCGATTCCGGCGCGACGGTCGAGGGTCCTGTCAGCTCGTCGATCGACGTCGATCGTCGGTATCCGCTGGGATGCAAGAGGCGCGGCCGACGACGCCAGGAGATTTTCCGATTCAGACGGACGGCTATGGGGTGTGTCCGGACAACTGGCGGCCAATTCAGACGCCTGCCGTCTTTCTCTGCTGACATTCGCTGCAATGCTGCACGGCTTCTGGGCAACTTGCGAATGCGGGTTGCCCGCACCGATCGTCGAAACCGCGGAATCCCGGCCTTCCGGTGCCATCCCATGGTTTGGCATCACCCTTGCATTTTCGAAGTTCAGCGCAGCCCCCGCCGAAGGGCGAGGACTTCAGGTTGGCGTGCCGCCTTGTTGTTGTGGAGATTGCGATGATCGCAATCCTCGACCTCATCGGCTGCTCGCGGCCGATGTCAACGAGCGTGGATCAAGGGCAGGAACCGGCGGTCGCACCATGCGCAAGCCGGCCGACGGCTGGTCGTCCCCACCACAACAGTCCAGAGCTGCAGACCGGACGGGCCTTTGCCGCCCGGCTGCCGAGCCACGCGCCGCAGGGCGCGACCGTCCCGTATCCGCATCATCCCCAACAACCGATCTTCAGTGGAGTCTCCCATGTGTGACCGCCATGGCTGCATGCACCTGCCGAACCTCCAGGCCATGAATTTCTCGCGGCGCGGATTCCTCCGCGCCGGCGCAGCAGCCACCGCCATCACCATGGCGGTCGGCCCCGGCGTTGTCCTGGCCCAGGGCAGGCCGATCAAGTCGACCCACGGAACCGGCTTCTGCAACCTCAACATCTTCCTCGCCCACGCCATGCAGTTCTCCCGGGCCGAGGGCACTGACCTGCAGTTCATCAACACGCCGACCTTCGCCGAGCAGGTGACCTTCCTCGGCATGGGCCAGGTCGATGTCGGGCTGATGCCATACACCAGCTTCATGGCGCTGTTCGATGCCGGTGCGCCGGTCAAGGTGGTGGCCGGCGGCGGTGTCGAGGGCTGCGTGATCGTATCGCGGCCGGGCCTCGACACGCCGCAGAAGCTGAAGGGCAAGACGCTCGGCACCTTCCAGCTCGATACGCTGGAGGTCATGCCGTACGACTACCTGAAGAAGAACGGCATCAGCTTCCGTGACGTGACGGTGCGCTACATGGGCTCCACGCCCGAAGCCGTCGAGGCTTTCAAGGCCGGCGCCATCGACTGGATCTGCACCATCGAGCCCTATGGCACCGCCCTGCTGCGCGACGTGCCGGGGGCGCACAAGCTCTCCGACGGCACCGACATCTACGGCAAGGGTTACACGGATTGCGTGCTCGCGGCCCGGTCCAGCCTCATCGCCGAGAACCCGAAGGGGCTCAAGGCCATCATCAAGGGGATGATGCAGGCCCAGGCCATGGCGGAAAGCCAGCAACAGGAGACGCTGACGAAGCTGGTCGGCACCTACTACAAGACCTCGATGGAGAACGCGGTCCTCGCCATGGGCAAGCAGCCCGCGGTCGTCGATGCGAGATCCCAGACCAACTTCATCCTGGAGCGCACCGACAGCCTGGTCGAGATGGGCTACATCAAGAAGAAGCCGACGCGGGACGCCATCGACTGGACCCTGCTCGAGCAGGTCATCGCGGAGAACGCCGACCTTTATGCCAAGCTGAAATACAAGTCGGCGTGAGGCGGCGATGACAGACGCCGCCATCGCCGATCACGCGCCGCCGGCCGCCGCCAAGGGGTCCGCCGTTCCTCAGGGAACGGCGGAGACCTGGAGCACGCGCCTGAGGGAAAACCTGGCCGAATCCGCGCCGCGGATCGGCTGGACGCTGGTCTCGGTCGGGCTCTTCGCCGGGATCTGGGAACTGCTCTGGGCGGCGGGTGTCGCCGACCCCAAGCTCCTGCCGCCACCGCACGTCTTTCTCGGCGCCTTCGCCGACCAGGCCAAGTTCTTCAACACGGCCACGCGGTGGTCCATCGGCCTCAATCCGGCCGATGGCCCGAGCCCCCGGCAGGCCATGTTTATCACGATCGGGGCCACCATGGGGCGCGTCTTCTCCGGGCTCCTCATCGCTTCGGTTCTGGCGGTCACGGTGGGCGTGCTGATCCGTTACTTCCATCTGTTCGAGAAGCTGACGCTGCCGACGATCACCCTGCTGTCGCCGGTCTCGCCGATCGCCTGGCTTCCCGTCGCCATCTTCATCTTCGGCATCGGCAACGCGCCGGCCATCTTCATGGTCGTCATCGCCCTGTTCTTCCATATGGTGCTGGGCACGGTGGCGCAGATCGACGGGGTGAACAGGAACCTGATCAACGTCGCCCGGACCATGGGAGCGACCAAGCGGCAGATCTATCTGCGCGTCATCGTGCCGGCCATCCTGCCCGGCCTGCTGATGGTCCTGCGGCTGAACATGTTCGGCGCCTGGATGGTGGTGCTGATCGCCGAGACCACCGGCGTCGGTTATGGGCTCGGCCAGGTGATCATGCTGGCGCGCAACACGTTCAATCCGTCGCTGGTCTTCTTCTGCATCGCCCTCATCGGCTTCCTCGGCTTCGCTTCAGACTGGATCCTGCGCATGGTCCAGAAGCGGATCCTCTACTGGGTGCCTGAAACGACGGGAGTCCTGCGTGGCCTCTGAGACACCCAAAGCCTACTCGTCGAAGGACAGCGTGGTCTGCCGCGACGTCTCGAAAATCTGGGCCGCGGGAACCCGCCGCGCGCATGAGGCGCTGCGCGATATAGACCTCGACATCAGCCCCGGGGAGTTCGTGGTCTTTCTCGGCCCGTCGGGCTGCGGCAAGTCCACGCTGCTGTACCTGATCGCAGGGCTGGAACCTGCCACCGCGGGAGAGATCTGGTCGTTCCGCGACCGCGTCGAGACCCCATCGCCCGATCGCAGCCTGATCTTCCAGGAGACGTCGCTCTTCCCCTGGCTGAACGTCTGGCAGAACGTCACCTTCGGCCATGCCATCCGCGGCGTGCCGGAGGCCGAGCGCAAGGCCATCGCGGCGGATGCGCTCCAGCGCGTCGGGCTGGCAGAGGCCATCAACAAGCGGCCGGACGAACTGTCCGGCGGCATGCGGCAGCGCGTGGCGGTGGCGCGGGCCCTGTCGATGCGCCCCAAGGTCCTGCTGATGGACGAGCCCTTCGCAGCCCTCGATGTCCAGACGCGCCAGAAGATGCAGGATTTCCTGCTCGACGTCTGGCGCGACAGCGGCGCCTCGGTGCTCTTCGTCACCCATTCCATCGACGAGGCGGTGGCCCTGTCGGACCGCATCGTCGTGTTCACCGCCCGTCCGGGACGGATCAAGACGATCGTCACCAACCCCCTGCCGCGGCCGCGCAACCTGTTTTCGCGCGAGAGCGAGGCCCTGCGCATTCACCTGACCGATCTCCTGCGCGACGAGGTCGATCGTGCCTTCGCCGAACAGGAAGGGCTGGTCCCGGCCGCCTGACCTCATGCGGCGGCGTTCCCGCCACACGTTCCCCGTTTCCCTCTCCCACCCTGGAACCTGCCATGGCCACGTCCCTCGTCCGCAGCCGCACGCTGATCACCGGCGTCGTCGACCGTTTCACCTGGAACCAGATCGACGACGGCGCCGTCCTGCAGGAGGACGGGGTGATCACCGCCATCGGCACCTATGCCGATCTCCACGCCCGCCATCCCACGGTGCCGGTGATCGGGTCCGGCGAGGAGATCGTGCTGCCCGGCTTCGTCAACGGACACCACCATGTCGGGCTGACGCCGGTCCAGCTCGGCTCGCCCGACATGCCGCTGGAACTGTGGTTCATCACCCGCCTGGTGATCCGCAACCTCAATCTCTATCTCGACACGCTCTACTCGGCCTTCGAGATGATCGGCTCGGGCATCACGACCGTCCAGCACATTCACGGCTGGATGCCCGGCACCCTCGAGGAGGTGGAGGCCAAGAGCTCCGACGTCATCCGCGCCTACGAGGACATCGGCATGCGGGTGTCCTACTGCTACGCCGTGCGCGACCAGAACCGGCTCGTCTACCAGGCCGATGCCGATTTCATCGCCAGCCTGCCGGCCGAGCTGCGCGATCCGATGAAGCGCTATTTCGACCGCTTCAAGGCTGGCCTCGACGAGGTCATGGGCCTGTTCGAAAGCCTCTACCGCAAGCACCAGACCAAGAGCCGCGTGAAGATCCAGCTCGCGCCCGCCAATCTTCACTGGTGCTCCGACAAGGCGCTCGCCGCGCTGTCGGAGACGTCGAAGAAGTTCGACGTCCCGATGCACATGCACCTGCTCGAGACGGCCTACCAGAAGGAATACGCCTGGCGGCGCGGCGCGTGCACGGCGCTCGAATATATCGACCGCTTCGACATGGTGAACGAGCGGCTCACTCTCGGCCACGGCGTCTGGCTCAACGAGAGCGACATCGAGCGGCTGGCCAGCGCCGGCGGCTGCGTCTGCCACAACTGCTCCTCCAATTTCCGCCTGCGCTCGGGCGTCGCCGCCCTCAATGCCTTCGAGGCGAAAGGCATGAACACGGCGATCGGGCTCGACGAGGCCGGCATCAACGACGACCGCGACATGCTTCAGGAGCTCCGGCTCGTGCTGCGTGCCCATCGGGTGCCCGGCATGGTGGAGGCGGATGTGCCGACCATGGCGCAGGTGCTGCGCATGGCGACCACCGGCGGCGCGCGAACAACGCCCTATGGCACCAGCATCGGCAGCCTCGAGGTGGGCAAGGCCGCCGACCTGTCGCTGCACGACTGGAACGCCATCGCCTATCCCTATCTCGACGCGGAGACCCCGGTTCTTGACGCCTTCATCCAGCGAGCCAAGGCCCAGGGCGTCAAGGCGGTCATGTGCGACGGCGAGATTCTCTATGCCGACGGCCGGTTCACGCGGGTCGACAAGGATGCCGCCCTCAAGGCCCTGCACGACGATCTCGCCAAGGCCCTGTCGCACGACGAGGTCGAGCGTCGGCACCTCTCCAAGGCCCTGCTCCCGCATGTGCGGCGCTTCTATGCGGACTATATCGACCCCTCCCGCCACGAGCCGTTCTACCGGCCGAGCTCGCGGGTCTGAGCTGCGGTTCAGGTGCCGGGGGTGACTCGCCAGGCCAAGCCTCCGGCAAGTCCGGGCCGTTCCGGTCAGCCGCTCGCCACGGCACCGATGACGCGCACACGCACCTCAGCGAGGTGTCCGGCAGATAGGCGATCGGCATGTCCTCGATCTCGATCATCTTGAGCGTGGACCTGTCGGCACCGGCCGTGACCGCGCGATCCGATGCGATGGCCGCCGCCGGATCCAGCCATCGTTGCGGGTCATGTCGCGGGAATCGGGTCGCATTCGCCGGAGACCTGGGCGATCGCCGCGCCAACCGCATTGGCACAGTCGCCATGCTACCTGGCGAGTCGGATCCGATACAGAGACCTCGGCCACCCAAAGTCGCCGCTGCCCTCGCAGCGCTGACAGATCTGTGGGCCGATCTGCGAGACAGTTGCCGTGATCGGAAAATTCGTTTTTATTTCAATGCTTTACTTGAATTATTGGCGGACAGGGCGGGATTCGAACCCGCGATACGGTTCCCCGTATACACACTTTCCAGGCGTGCGCCTTCAACCACTCGGCCACCTGTCCACGAGAGGCGCTGCATAAAGGCGCCCGCCGGGAATTGCAAGGCGGGCAGACCGCAGGGCTCGCGGCCGAACAGCCGGGGCGAGACCTGCACCTAGCGGCGCAGGAACCATTCGGTGAAATGGCGATTGGCGTCGCGCGGGGCGGGTGCTGCCGCGCGAGGGGCTTGCGTGCGCGCGGCGATCCGCGTCTGTGCCGGGCGGGCGGACACCCGATCGGCACGGCCACCGGTCGGTAGGGCCGCGGACTGCCGGTCGCTCTGCATGGCAAGTCGCATCTGCGCGGTTCCGGAGGGCGATGCCGCCGCCACGCGGCCTGCCCCGCGGCTGGCGACTATCGACGGCGGAGGGCGGCGCGGCGAGGCGCCCTCGATGACGATGCGGGTCGCACCGCGCTGGCGCGCCACCATCTCGAAGAGCATGCGCGCATTGGCGGGGGCGAGGCGGATGCAGCCATGGCTGTCGACGCTGCCGAGGCGGCTCACCATGTTGGTGCCGTGGATGGCGTAGCCGCCGCGGAAGAAGATGGAATGCGGCATCGGCGCCATGCCGTACTTGCGCGAGCGCCAGTGCCGTTCGAGGCGCTGCGGCCGGTAGGAGCCGTTGGGCGTGTTGTAGCCGGCGCGGCCGGTGGACACGGCCCAGGTGTGACGATGCTCGCCGTCGACGACGACGCGCATGGTCTGCGTCGTCTTGTCGATGCGCACGACGATGGAGGCCGCGGCTTGCGCGGTCGAGAAGAACAGGCTGGCGAGCAGGGCGGCCACGCAAGGAATCGCACGCATGGAATTCCCCTCCGACGCGAAACAGACAGACGTTCCCTTGCGGGCCGGGACAAAGTGATTCCGAATCTGCTGTCCGCTGTAAAGGCCGATGCGGGATTCACCTTAAGAGGCCGTGGCCGCGGCTCCTTGCGTCCTGGCGCGGTGTCTCCGCACCGTTGCCGCGGTGCGACCGGGCGGCGCAGCGGACAGGAATGGTTAACGACATCCTGCCTAGTGTAAGGTCCAGCCCTTCACGAGCCGCACCGCGACCATGAAAAGCCCCCTCCTCATCGCCGCCCTCCTGACCGTTCTCGCCGGCTCGGCAACGGCCCAGACCCCCGGCACGGTCACCCCGCGGGCGCTGCCGCCGCTCGCCAATCCCAACGATCCGAACCTGCCGGCCAAGGAACTCTTCGGCCGCGCCACCACCGGCGCTCCGATGGAGGCCCGCGCCTTCGGCTTCTATTCGCGCGGCTGCGTGGCGGGCGCCGTGGCGCTGCCCGTCAACGGCGAGACCTGGCAGGTGATGCGCCTGTCGCGCAACCGCATGTGGGGCCACCCCGACATGATGGGCTTCCTCGAGCGCTTCGCCCGCAAGGTGCCGCAGGTGTCGCGCTGGCCCGGAATCCTCGTCGGCGACATTTCCCAGCCGCGCGGCGGCCCGATGCTCACCGGCCATGCCTCCCACCAGATCGGCCTCGACGCCGACATCTGGCTTACCCCCATGCCGCGCCGCCAGCTCACCCGCGAGGAGCGGGAGGCGACCTCGGCCGTCAACATGGTGCGCGCCGACCGCCGCGACATCGATCCGGCCGTCTGGACGGCCGACCACCTGCGCGTCATCAAGGCGGCGGCGCAGGACCCGGTCGTCGAGCGCGTGCTGGTCAATGCGGCGATCAAGAAGGCGCTCTGCCGCGAGGCCGGCAGCGACCGCTCCTGGCTGTCGCGCGTCAGGCCGGTGCCGGGCCACAACTACCACATGCACATCCGCATCCGCTGTCCGGCGGGAAGCCCCGGCTGCCGGCCGCAGGACCCGCCGCCGACCAGCGACGGCTGCGGCGCCGAGCTCGACTGGTGGTTCACCGAGGCCGTGCTCAATCCGCGGCCGAACCCGAACTGGCGGCCGCCGCCACCGATCACCATGGCGGGGCTCCCCGAGGCCTGCCGCCAGGTGCTGGTGGCGCGGTAGGGCCGGGAGATTCCGG
>CAZEZD010000105.1:0-8645 GCA_964516115.1 uncultured Hyphomicrobiales bacterium | reverse complement strand
GTGATCCTCCTCAGGATCCATAATGGCCGCCGTACACAAAATTACCGACAGTCCCACCACCAATACGCGCTCGGCAGGCCCCGAGGTCGCCTATTTCGCCGAACACTGCGGCGCGGTGGCCGCCATCACCCAGCCCGCCTATGCCGCCATCGTCGCCGCCCACTGCCCCGCCCTGTGCTGGCTCGCCGTCACCGACAACGACAGCGGCGAACCGGCCCTCGGCGCCCGTATCCCGGAAAGGGCGGAGCGGTTCGACGCCCTCTTCGCCGATGCCGCCGACCGCCCGTCCCGCCCGCATGATCCCGCCTGGCCCTGCAGCGTCCAGTACACCTCGGGCACGACCGCCCGCCCGAAGGCGGTGCTGTGGACACACGCCAATGCCCTGTGGGGCGCAAAGATCAACGCCCCCCATGAGGACCTGCGCCCCGAGGACGTCCACCTCGTTCACCTGCCGCTGTTCCATACCAATGCGCTCGCCTATTCGGTGCTGGCGAGCCTCTGGGTGGGCGGCACGGCCGTCATCATGCCGCGCTTCTCGGCGAGCCGCTTCTGGGCAATTGCCGCCGAGCACCGCTGCACCTGGACTTCGGTGGTGCCGTTCTGCGTGCGCGCCCTGATGGAACGGGACATTCCGAAGACCCACACCTTCCGCCTGTGGGGCAGCGCCGTGTCGCAGCCGCCGACCGATGCGCTGTTCGGCGTCCGCACCATCGGCTGGTGGGGCATGACCGAGACCATCACCCACGGCATCATCGGCGAGATGCACCAGCCGAACATCCCCATGTCCATTGGCCGCGCCGCGCCGGAATACGAGATCCGGGTCAGCGACGACGACGGCCGCGCGACCGAGGTCGGCGGCACCGGGCATCTGAGGATCCGCGGCATTCCCGGGCTGACGCTGTTCAAGGAGTATCTGTTCAACGACAAGGCGATGGCCGAGAGCTTCGACGAGGACGGCTATTTCATCACCGGCGACCGCATCACCCTTCTCCCCGACGGTTTCCTGAAGTTCGCCGACCGCGACAAGGACATGCTGAAGGTCGGCGGCGAGAACGTCGCCGCCTCCGAAATCGAGCAGGTCGTCGTGACGGTCCCCGGGGTCCGCGAGGTGGCGGTGGTGGCGAAGAAGCACCCGATGCTCGACGAGGTGCCCGTGGTCTTCGTCATCCCGCAGGCCGGTGTCGCCGGCGCCCCACCGACGCTCGCCGATGCGATCCTCACCGCCTGCCGGGCCGCGCTCGCCAACTTCAAGGTGCCGCGCGAGGTCCATCTCGTCGACGACATGCCGCGATCGACGCTGGAAAAGATCGCCAAGGCGGAGTTGCGCAAGCGACTGGAGGCGTAACCGAAGGGTAAAGGTGGGGCCTTCCATTGGAGAACGGGTCGAGAACCAGCCCTCACCGCTCCGGCGGAATGGAATAGGTGCCGGTGGCGTGGGCCACGAGATCGTCCTCGTGCCCTTCCGACCAGATCGACACCTCGCCCACCGCCAGCCGCTTGCCGAGCTTGACCAGCCGGCATTCGGCGAGAAGGTCCCTCTGATCCGGCTTCCTCAGGAAGTTGATGTTGAGGTTGGTGGTGACCGCCAGCGCCACCGGGCCGATGGACGCGAGGATCGCCACATAGAGCCCAGTATCGGCCAGCGTCATCATGGTCGGGCCGGAGATGGTGCCCCCCGGCCTGAGTTGCCGCGGATCGTAGCGGCAGCGCATGCGGGCGAAGCGGTGGTCGACCGCCTCGACGTGGAAGGTCTTGCCGGCCCCGAAGACCTGCGGAAACTCCCGTTCGAGGAACGCCTCCATTTCTTCGGCAGTCATCATCTGCGGAAATCGCTCGTGTTTCGCCATGGAACCCGTCAGATCCTGACGCGGCCTTTCGGCCGCCTTGCGAACGCGACGATAGCGGGCGAAGTTCGGCGCCGTCCCTCTTGCGAAAGGCGGATAGCGATGAACGCGCCGGCCCTCCCCTCCCGCACCGCCATCCTCGAGCGCCGCGATTCCGGCGGCGTGGCGACCCTGACCCTCAACGATCCGACGAGCCGCAATGCGCTGTCGGAGGCGATGCTCGCGGCCCTGTCGGAGACCTTCGCCGCCATCGCGGAGGACCGCTCGGTGCGGGCGGTCGTGCTGACCGCCGTCGGTCCCTGCTTCTCCTCGGGGCACAATCTCAAGGAGATGACGGCCCGCCGTGCCGATCCGGATCGCGGCCGGGCCTATTTCGCCGACATCATGGCGCGCTGTGCGACGATGATGCAGCAGATCGTCGCCCTGCCGCAGCCGGTCATCGCCGCTGTCCAGGGCCTCGCCACGGCGGCCGGCTGCCAGCTCGTCGCCACCTGCGATCTCGCTGTGGCATCGAGCGAGGCGCGGTTCTGCACGCCGGGCGTCAATATCGGACTCTTCTGCTCGACGCCGATGGTGGCGCTCTCCCGCAACGTGGCGCCGAAGCACGCCATGGAGATGCTGCTGCTCGGCGACATACTCCCGGCGGAGGAGGCCTTCCGCATGGGCCTCGTCAACAGGGTCGTGCCCGCCGGCGCGGAGGTGCGCGAGGCCGAGGCGCTCGCCGCCCGCATCGCCGCCAGGTCCTCGCTGACCGTGAAGGTCGGCAAGCGCGCCTTCTACCGGCAGATCGAAATGGGCCTTGCCGACGCCTATGCGCATGCCAGCGCGGTGATGGTGGAGAACATGCTCGCGCGCGACGCCGAGGAGGGCATCGGCGCCACCCTCGAGAAGCGCCAGCCGCGATGGGAGGACCGGTGAATCACGACGCCTATTCCAACGACTACATCCGCTCCATCCTCTCGGCGGTGAAGGTGGTCGCCATGGTCGGCGCCTCGGCCAACGAGGTGCGCCCCAGCTTCTTCGTGCTGAAATACCTCCTCGACCGCGGCTACCGCGTTCACCCGATCAACCCAGGCCTCGCCGGCAAGAAGATCCTCGGCCAGAAGGTCTATGGCGCTATGGGCGAAATTCCGGAGCACATCGACATGGTCGACATCTTCCGCAATGCGGAGGCCGCCGGCGCCGTCGTCGACGAGGCCCTCGCCCTCCCCGTGCCGCCGAAGGTCATCTGGATGCAGTTGTCGGTCCGCAACGACGCGGTGGCGGCCAGGGCCGAGGCGGCCGGCCTCAAGGTGGTGATGAACCGGTGCCCGAAGATCGAGCTCGGCCGCCTGTCGTCGGAGATCTCGTGGATGGGCGTCAATTCGCGCACCATCTCGGCCAAGCGCGCGCCGCAGCTCAAGACCGGCAAGTTCCAGAAGCTCGGCCTCAGGCAGACATTCGGTTCCGGTCCCGACGGCGACTAGAGAATTCCGTTCGCTTGACGCCTCATTCGCCCGTTCGGTAAAACGAACGCATCGTTCGCCAATGAAATCAGCCGCACGGCGGCGCTCTAGGAGGATCCCCATGGCCGACCGCGTTCCCGGTTTTTCGACCCTCGCCGTCCATGCCGGCGCGCAGCCGGACCCGACCACCGGCGCCCGCGCCACGCCGATCTACCAGACGACGTCCTTCGTCTTCGACGACGTCGACCACGCGGCATCGCTGTTCGGCCTGCAGGCCTTCGGCAACATCTACACGCGCATCGGCAACCCGACCAACGCCGTGCTGGAGGAGCGCGTCGCCTCGCTCGAGGGCGGCACGGCAGCGCTCGCAGTCGCCTCCGGCCACGCAGCCGAATTCCTCGTCTTCCACGCCCTGCTGCAGCCGGGCGACGAGTTCGTCGCCTCGCGCAAGCTCTATGGCGGCTCGATCAACCAGTTCAACCACTCCTACAAGAGCTTCAACTGGAACGTCGTCTGGGCCGATCAGGACGATATCGCGTCCTTCGAGCGCGCCATCACGCCGAAGACCAAGGCGATCTTCATCGAGAGCATCGCCAACCCGGCCGGAGAAATCACCGACATCGCGGCCATCGCGGCCATCGCCAGGAAGCACGGCATCCCGCTGGTCGTCGACAACACGCTGGCGACGCCCTACCTCATCAAGCCGTTCGAGCATGGCGCCGACATCGTCGTCCATTCCGCCACCAAGTTCCTCGGCGGCCACGGCAATTCCATCGGCGGCATCATCGTGGACGGCGGCACCTTCGACTGGATCAAGTCGGGCCGCTATCCCTTCCTGACCTCGCCCCGGCCGGAATATGGCGGCATCGTTCTGGCCGAGACCTTCGGCAATTTCGCCTTCGCCATCGCCGTGCGCGTGCTGGGGCTGCGCGACCTCGGTCCGGCCCTCTCGCCCTTCAATGCCTTCCTGATCCTGACCGGCATCGAGACCCTGCCGCTGCGCATCGAGCGTCATTCGGCCAATGCGCTGAAAGTCGCGGAATTCCTGTCGAAGCACCCGAAGGTCGCCTGGGTTTCCTATCCCGGCCTGCCCGGCGACAAGGGCCACGCCCTCGCGCAGAAATACACGCCGAAGGGCGCGGGCGCAGTCTTCACCTTCGGCCTTAAGGGCGGGTTCGAGGCCGGCGTGAAGCTCGTCTCCGAGGTGAAGCTCTTCTCGCATCTCGCCAATGTCGGCGACACGCGCTCGCTCATCATCCACCCGGCCTCGACCACCCACAAGCAGCTGTCGGACGAGCAGAAGTCGATCGCCGGCGCGGGTCCCGAGGTGGTGCGCCTGTCGGTCGGCATCGAGGACGCCGCCGACATCATCGCCGATCTGGAGACGGCGCTGGCGGCCGTGTGAGGCCGACTGCGTGATCATCGCGACATGCCCGAGTCAATCCCGGGCATGGACGCCCGCGCAGGTGCATTGCCCTGCATCACGGTAGTGCGTCCTTCGAGGCTCGCCCTCCGGGCTCGCACCTCAGGATGAGGATGGTGCAGCTTTGCAGGGCGGCCGATGAGACGACCCGTCGCTGCACGGCCCTCGTGCAGGACTCCCAACGTCCTCATCCTGAGGTGCGAGGCGACAGCCGAGCCTCGAAGGACGCACTTCGTTCGTGCAGCGCCGGCCCTGCCCCTACTCCGCCGGGACGACCTGTCCAACGCTCGCCTCGGCCAGCCGCGGCGCCCGCGTCAGCGCGGAGACGTGCGACAGCGCATGTCCCAGCACCACAACGGCGAAGCCCTGGTGCAGCAGGCCGGCCCAGAGCGGCACCACCAGCATCAGTGTGACGATGCCGATCACCGCCTGCGCCGTGATGAGCCCGAACAGCACCATGGCGCCCTTCGCATGGGCCGTGCCCCGCGCCGAAAGCATGTGCCACAGCGCCAGCGCCAGCAGCCCGTAGGCGACGAGGCGATGGTTGAACTGCACCAGCGCCAGCGAATCGATGAAGGCCTCGGCCACGGTCGGGCGGTCGAACAGCACGGACATCGGCGGCACCAGCGCCCCGTCCATCAGCGGCCAGTCGTTGAAGCGCATGCCCGCCTTGTTGCCGGCCACCAGCGCGCCGAGCGCGATCTGCAGCGCGAGGACGGCAAGGACGGCGATGCCACCCCACCGCACCCTGTCGGTAACCGGCTCGCGCGCGCGCTGCGGCCCGAGCCGGAGCGCCGTCCACACCAGAAGCGCGAAGATCAGGCAGGCGAGCGACAGGTGGAACATCAGCTTCAGCGGCGCGACATAGACCATGCCGGGCTTGAGGCCCGAGGCCACCATGAGCCAGCCGACGAAACCCTGAAGGGCCATCAGCAGGCCGATCGCGAAGGTGCCGGCGGCGAGCGGCACGGACATCCTGCCGCGCGCCACGAAGAACAGCCAGGGTAGCAGCATGGCCGCGCCGGTCAGCCGTCCGAGAAAGCGATGGCCCCATTCCCACCAGTAGATGAACTGAAAATCGGCGAGGCTCATGCCGCGGTTGATCGCGTCATATTGCGGGCTCGCCCGGTACTTCGCGAACTCCTCGACCCATTGCGCCGCCGACAGCGGCGGCACCGAGCCCGTCACCGGCTTCCACTCGGTGATGGAGAGCCCTGAATCCGTCAGCCGCGTCGCGCCGCCGACCACCACCATCGAGAAGACGAGGACGGCCACCATGAGAAGCCACAGGCGGATGATCCTGTCGGCGTCGGGGCGGGCGGAAAGGTCGGCCGTCGCCGGCATGCGGCGATCCTCCAGCTTGTGGTGAGCGTAGGAGCGGAGATATAGCCCTGCCCCATCGCCCGACAAGGCGGCAACCTGACCCGGTCATCACGCATGCGTCAACGCACCCGCAAACTCCTCGGCACGGTCCTGCTGCTCGCCTGGGTGATCTTCTACGCGCTGGTCGTCATGGCGATCACGCACAATGCCGTCCGCCGCTTCGGCCCCGTGGGCGAACCGGTCTTCTACGCGCTCGCCGGCATTGCCTGGATCCCCGTCGCCATGCTGGTCATCTGGTGGATGGCGCGGCCCGATCCGGACGAGGAAGAGGCCTGAGGTCACGCGCCCTCAGAGAAGCCCCAGTTCCGCCAGTTCCTTCGCCAGTTCCGGCGGCATCCCCTTGGTGGCGCCGGAATCGAGATCGGGCGGCGCATCCGCGGCGGTGAGATAGCGCCAGCCCTGGAACGGCCCCTTGCGGCGCGGCTGCACCCGGTGGATGACCGGCTCGAGGATCAGGTCGCAGCGGGAAATGCCCTCACCGTCGGTGAAGGGGCGCACGCCGAGAAGCCGCTGCCGGCAGAGCACCTGACCCTTGATCACCCAGTAGAGCGAGCCCTCGCCGATGATCTCGTCGGCGCGCTTGGGCTGCATGCGCGTCGTATGCACCTGCTCGCCGAAGCTCCTGATGCGCCAGTCGACCCATTGCTGCAGGTCCTCGACGGAATCGGCGCCGACGCAGAGCTTGATGAGGTGGAGGGTCATGGACCGACACTAGCGCGCCGGAAGCCTGTCCCCAAGGCCTTGCGCCTCAGCGGTTGGGGACAAAGGGTGCGGGACGCAGGGCCAGCGCCATGCAGAGGTCGGTGCGCCAGACGCCGCCGTCCCGCCGCGCCGCCACCACGACGCGCTGAGTGACGCGGAAGGACACGCCGCAGGCCGCGGCGCTCGCCGGCGTGAGCAGGGTGACCGAGCTGACGTTCGGCCCCTTCTCCAGCCTCTGTACGTCGATGGTGGCCTGCAACTGGCCGCGCGCAACGGTGACGACGACAACCGTCCCCTCGAAGACGATGTCGGCGCGCTGGACGATTTCGGCGCGGGAGAAGTTGAAGCACTGGCAGGCGGTGGCGGGCGTCGCGAGGGCGAGGAGGATGCCGGCGAGGACAAGCCCCATGGCGCGTCCTCCCTGGATGCGGGCAAGTGCGTCCTTCGAGGCTCGACTCCGGGCGATGCTGGACGCATCGCCCGGTCCTCGCACCTCAGGATGAGGAGGACGGAGACTTGCACCGGCCGGGCTCAAGGCGCGGCGCCAACGCCTCAACAACAGGGGGGCCATACACCCACCTCCTCATCCTGAGGTGCGAGCCCACGAAATGCTCCGGCATCTCGGCTGGGCGAGCCTCGAAGGACGCACTTGGCCGATGCAGGGCCTTGGCCGATGCAAGGCACCCCGCTCACGCCGCCTGCGCCTCGGCCGCCTCGATGGACGCCACCGGTGCGCCTTCGGCCACCTGCTCGCCGGCCAGAACCGCCACCATCGTCACGGTGCCGTCGCTCGGCGCCACCAGCGTGTGTTCCATCTTCATCGCCTCGATGACGGCGATGCGGTCGCCCTTGGCCACCTGCTGCCCCGGCTCGACGAAGACCTGCACGACCTTGCCATGCATCGGCGCCTTCACCGACCCGCCGCCGTCGAGATGGTCGAGGTCGACATCGAGCGGATCGAAGGCGCGGACCTCGGTCTGGCGACCATTGCGGATGACGAAGAGACCCTGAGGCGTCAGCGTGAACATCGGCAGGTGGGACATATCGAGGTAATCATCGAGAAAATGCGAGGTTCCGTCTCCGAACCGCACGGCCACGTTCAGCTCGCCGTGGCCAGGACTCGGTTTCGGCCAGGACAGCGATATTTCGACGGCCTCTCCATTGACGAGCACCTTGCCGAACGTGCGGCGCGCCTCGCCCAGTTGAAACCCGTCGCGATGCACCCACGGACTGGCCGGTTCGCCGGTCAGGCGACCGTCCAGCCAGTGACGATGGTTCCAGTCGGCATCAATCAGCCGAAGAACCCCGAGGCGGACCGCCTCCCCGTCGACGGGCCTCGGCACGGCGCCCAGCGCCTCGACATTCCGGTCGATGAACCCCGTGTCGAAATCACCTTCCCTAAACCCTTCCGCCTCGGTCAGCGCCTTCAGGAACCGCACATTGGTCCGTGGCCCCGCCACCACCGTGCCGGCCAGCGCCTCACCGAGGCGATCGAGCGCCTCGTCGCGCGTCGTGCCGTGGGCGATGACCTTGGCGATCATCGGATCATAGTGGGGCGAGACCTCCGCCCCCTCCTCCACGCCGGTGTCGATGCGCACGCCCTCGGCCTCGCCGAAGGCCAGACGCCAGAGCTTGCCGGTGGAGGGCAGGAAGCCCTTCTCGGGGTCCTCGGCATAGAGCCTCCCCTCGACCGCATGGCCCTCGATGGCGAGGTTCTCCTGCAGCAGCGGCAGCCGCTCGCCGGAGGCCACCCTGAGCTGCCACTCCACCAGGTCCTGCCCGGTGATCATCTCCGTCACCGGATGCTCCACCTGCAGGCGCGTGTTCATTTCGATGAAGAAGAACTCG
>CAZEZD010000104.1:0-8668 GCA_964516115.1 uncultured Hyphomicrobiales bacterium | reverse complement strand
AGAGGTCGAGAGTTCAATCCTCTCTCGCAGCACCATCTTCTTCCCAAGCACGCATCGAACGCCTCAGCGCGCCGGCGTCACTGTCAGGCGCAGCCCGAGCGCCGAGGTCACCTTCGACAGCGTATCGAGGGTCGGGTTCCCGCCGACCCTGAACGCCTTGTAGATGGCCTCGCGGCTGAGGCCGGTCTCGGCGGCGAAGGCCGTGACGCCGCGGGCGCGTGCGATGTCGCCGATGGCCGCCGCGATGAAGGAGGGATCGCCCTCCTCGAGTGCCGCCTCGATATAGGCGACCTGCTCCTCGGGCGTCCGCAGGTGGTCGAGGATGTCGAACTTCATCGTCCGGATCGCCATGGTCAGACCTCCCTCGCCATCTGCTGCGCCAGCCTGATGTCGTCCTGCTGGGTGCTCTTGTCGCCGCCGCAGAGCAGGATGACGATCGCCCCGCCCCGGCGGGTGAAGTAAAGCCGGTAGCCCGGTCCGTGGGTGATGCGCATTTCGCTCACGCCGCCGCCGATCGGCTTCACATCGCCCGGATTGCCAAGCTCCATCCGGCGAATGCGGGCAACGATGCGCGCCTTCGCCTGAAGGTCACGAAGCGCCGCCACCCAGGCAACGAAGACCTCCGTCTGGCGCACCTCGACCATGTGCATCAAGATACACAGACCGCCTCCCAACTGTCAACTTTGATACACAGATCAGCGACCAGGAGGCCCTCACCTGCGCCTCGGCTTGAGGCTCTTCAGAAACGCGATGAAGTCCTCGATCTGGTCCGGGTCGAAGCGGAACTGCGGCATGGAGGGGTGGCCGGTCATGATGCCTTCCGCCAGCGCCTCGGAGAGGTTCTCCACGGGATAGCGGCGATGCAGCTCGCGGAAGGGCGGCGCGATGGTCAGCGGGCTCGGCGAGGTGCGGTCGATGGCGTGGCAGGTGGCGCAATAGGTGCGGGCCAGCGTCTGGCCGCGCTGGATGCTGGCGGCGGCGGCGTCGCCGGCCGTCAGACCGGCGGCAGCCATCAGGGCGGCGACGACCCATGCGCCCGGGCGGGCGCGGGACAGGCGACAGGGTCTCGACATGGGGCTCCTCCAGCGATCCGTTCGGGGCGCCGCCGACGCAGGGCGACACGCATGACGCCATGAGGACCCAGCCGGCCGCGCTGCGCAAGGTGGCATCGGCCGATCCGGGGCGGGCTTTGTTCTCGATCAACGGCCGCGGACACCAGGAATGCTAGCGAGAAGACCGCAAAATGGCGGGTGACTTGGCGCGCGCGCCCGGGATAGCACCAGAGACTCTGGCGACCGGACCGCCCTCACCGGCCTCCCGCCCGCCATCCGAGGGACACAGATGACCACACCCGGCCGGCCGGACATCCAGGCAGTTCTCGGCACCCGCACCGGCGGACGATCGGGCCGGTTGCGGCTGTGGGGCCTCTCCCTCGGCGTGATCGGCGCCCTGGCCATCGCCGGGCTCGCGGGATTCTGGACGCTGCGCGGCGCGGGCAGCGCCGTCCGCTACGTCACCGAGCCGGTGGCGCGGGGCACGCTGGTGGTGCTCGTCACCGCCACCGGATCGGTGCAGCCGACCAAGAAGGTGGATGTCTCCAGCGAGATCACCGGCATGATCCGCCGCGTGCTGGTCGACTACAATTCCCCGGTGACCGTCGGCCAGGTGCTGGCCGAGATCGACACCGACAAGCTGAACGCCACCGTGGACAACTCGCGGGCGAAGCTCCAGGCCGCGAAGGCGCGCGTCGCCGAGGCGCTGGCGACCATCCTGCAGACGGAACGGGACCTCACCCGCAAGAGGACGCTGGCCCAGCGCTCCATCGCCTCGGCCCACGATCTCGACGTCGCCCAGGCCACGTATGACCGGGCCGTCGCCACGCTGAGCAGCGCCCAGGCCGATGTCGGCGCCGCCGAGGCCGAGCTCCGGCTGAACGAGACCAATCTCGCCAAGGCGGTGGTCCGCTCGCCGATCAACGGCGTGGTGCTGAAGCGCAACGTCGATCCCGGCCAGACCGTGGTGGCGACCATGCAGGCCCCGGTCATGTTCTCCATCGCCGAGGACCTCAGGCAGATGGAGCTGCAGATCGACGTCGACGAGGCCGATGTCGGCAAGGTCCGGCCGGGCCAGAGCGCCAGCTTCTCGGTGGACGCCTTTTCGGATCGCAAGTTTCCCGCCACGATCAAGGACGTCCGGTTCGCCTCCGAGACCATCCAGGGCGTCGTCACCTACAAGGCGATCCTCGTCATCGACAATTCCGAGCTGCTGCTGCGGCCGGGCATGACCGCGACGGCGGAGATCCGCACGAGCGAGGTGGCGAACGCCCTCCTCGTGCCCAACGCCGCCCTGCGTTATCGCCCGCCAACCACCCAGCGGGACCAGCGCGGCTTTCTCAGCCGCCTCATGCCGGGGCCGCCGCAGAGAACGACCAGCCCGCGCGATCCAACGGGTCCGAACCGGACGGTCTGGATCGAGGGTGCGAACGGGCCCGAGACGGTTTCGATCGTCATCGGGGTCAGCGACGGCCGGCGCACCGAGGTGCGCGAGGGCCCGCTGGCCGAGGGACAGGCCGTGATTGTCGACCAGGCGGGCACGGGGCGGTGACGATGGCCCCGGACAGGGTGCCGCCGGGCTCGCCGCCTCTCATTGCGCTGGAGCATGTCAGCAAGATCTACGGCGAGGGTGAGGTCGCCGTCCACGCGCTGGACGATGTCAGCCTGATCATCGAGGAAGGCGAGTTCGTCGCCATCATGGGCCCCTCCGGGTCGGGTAAATCAACGGCGATGAACATCATCGGCTGCCTCGATACGCCGAGCGCCGGGGACTACCTGTTCCAGGGCGTCGAGGTCGGCCAGATGGCGCGCAACCAGCGGGCGCTGATCCGGCGCAACCTCATCGGCTTCGTCTTCCAGCACTTCAACCTGCTCGCCCGCACCACGGCGCTGGAGAATGTCGAGCTGCCGCTGATCTACCGCGGATCGCCCCAGGCGGAACGCCGGGCGCTCGCCATGGACGCCCTCGACCGGGTCGGGCTGAAGGGCCGCGAGCACCACACCTCGGGCGAACTGTCGGGAGGCCAGCAGCAGCGCGTCGCCATCGCCCGCGCAATCGTCACCAATCCGGCCCTGCTGCTCGCCGACGAGCCGACCGGCAACCTCGACACCCGCACCAGCCGGGAAATCATGGAGCTCGTCACCAGCCTCAACCGCGACCAGCACATCACGGTGGTCATGGTGACGCATGAGGACGACATCGCGGCCCATGCGCGGCGGGTCGTCCGCTTCGTCGACGGCCGCGTCGAGAGCGACCGCCTGCGCGGGGAGGCCGGCTGATGTTCCTGGAATCGGTCAAGCTGGCGCTCAGGGCGATCATGCGCAACGCGCTGCGCTCGTTCCTTACCGTGCTCGGCATCGTCATCGGCGTCGGCGCGGTCATCGCCATGGTCACCATCGGCAACGGCACGACGGCCCGCGTCACCGAGGAAATGTCGAAGCTCGGCACCAACCTCCTGCACGTCAACCGCGGGCAGATGGGCCCCGGCCGCGCCAGTTCCGACGCCCGCGCCTTCACCATCCGCGATGTGGAGGCCATCAAGACCCAGATCGGCGGCCTCAGGGCGGCGGCGCCGCTGGCGCAGAAGTCGGCCACCGTCATCTTCGGCACGGAGAGCCGCATCACCACGGTCACCGGGACCGACGAGGCCTTCTTCATCGCGCAGGACTGGCCGCTGGTCGCCGGCCGGTCGTTCCTCGAAAGCGACATCCGCGCCGGCCGCGCCGCCTGCATCCTCGGCAAGACAGTGCGGGACCGGCTGTTCGGGCCCCTGAGCCCGCTCGAGCGCAACATTCGCGTCGCCGGCGTCTCCTGCGAGGTGATCGGCGTTCTCGAATCCAAGGGCCAGAGCAGTTTCGGCACGGATCAGGACGACGTCGTGCTGGTGCCGCTGCGCATGTTCCAGCGCCGGCTCGCCGGCAATACCGACGTGCCGCGCATCGCCGTCTCGGCCCGCGACGGCGTCGACACGCAGCGCGTCCAGGCCGATATCGAGCGCCTCCTGCGCGAGCGGCGCAACATCGCGGTCGGCCGCGAGGACGACTTCACCGTCCGCGACATGCGGCAGATGGCGCAGACCGCCGCCGGCACCACCGCCATGCTCACCGCCCTGCTCGGCGCGGTGGCCGCGGTCAGCCTCCTCGTCGGCGGCATCGGCATCATGAACATCATGCTGGTGTCGGTGACCGAGCGCACCCGCGAGATCGGCGTGCGCCTCGCTATCGGGGCGCTGGAATGGCAGGTGCTGTCGCAATTCCTGATCGAGGCTGTCGCCCTGTCGCTCTTCGGCGGCATCGTCGGCATCGTCTTCGGCCTGACCATGGCCTATGTCGCGGCGATCTTCCTCGAGGTGCCCTTCATCGTCGACGGCCGCATCGTCGCCGTCGCCTTCGTGTTCTCGGCCCTCGTCGGCATCGTCTTCGGCTTCTTCCCGGCCCGCCGGGCGGCACGGCTCAATCCGATCGAGGCGCTGCGGCACGAATAGCGGGGCGGATCACGGCCGCTCCAGCTTCGCCGCCCTGGCCGGGTCGAACCACCACGTCGCAGGCACGCCGCGGGAGTATTTCGGCTTCTTCTCGGGAAAGCCGAACTGGTCCCAGTAGGCCATCCAGTGCGAGGCCTTGTACCAGTTCGGAACCCAGTAGCGGCCGGCGCGCAGCACCCGGTCGAGGCACAGGCACAGCGTCGTCAGTTCGGGCCGCGAGTTCACCGCGAGGATCTTCTGGATCAGCGCATCGACGACGGGATCGGCGATACCGGCGAGGTTCTGCGAGCCCGGCTGCCGGCCGCTTTCGGAGCCGAAGAAGGTGCGCAGCGACTCGCCCGGGGTGAGGGAGAGCGAGTAGCGGCGGATCGTCAGGTCGAAGTCGTAGTCCTTCAGGCGTGACTGGTACTGCGCGGAATCGACCCGGCGGATGGCGGCCTCGATGCCGAGGCGCTTCAGGTTGGCGACGAAGGGCTGGGTGTGGCGCTCCAGCGAGTTGTCGTAGTCGAGGAACTCCACCGTCATGGACTTGCCGGCCGGGTCGAGCAGGCGGTTGTCCTTCAGGGTGAAGCCGGCCTCGCGCAGCAACTGCGTGGCGCGGCGCAGCAGGGCGCGGTCCTGGCCGGAGCCGTTGGAGACCGGCGGCACATAGGGGTCGCCGAAGACCTCGTCCGGCGCCTTGCCGCGGAAGGGCTCGAGGATGGCGAGTTCCTCGGGCGAGGGCTTGCCCACCGCCATCATCGGCGAGTTCTGGAAGAAGGAATGGGCGCGCCTGTAGCTGTCGAACATGACGTTCTTGTTCGTCCATTCGAAGTCGAAGGCGAGGCCGATCGCCTCGCGCAGCTTCGGATGGGCGAACTTCTCGCGACGGGTGTTGATGAACCAGCCCTGGGCGCCCGACGGCGTCTCGTCCGGCACCTCGCGGCGCACCACCCGGCCGTCGCGGGCGGCCGGGAAGTCGTACTGCGTCGCCCAGGCCCGCGAGGTGAACTCCTCGCGGAAGGTGTAGGTGCGGCTCTTGAAGGCCTCGAAGGCGACGTCGCGGTCGCGGAAGAACTCGACGCGGAGGGTGTCGAAATTGTTCTGGCCGACCGAGACCGGGAGCTTCTCGCCCCACCAGTCCCTGACACGGTCGTATTCGATGAAGCGGCCGGCCTCGAAGCGCCCGACCTTGTAGGCGGCGGACCCCAGCGGCACGTCCATGGTCGAGGCCTCGAAGTCGCGGTTGGCGTACCAAGCCTTCGACAGAATCGGCAGGCCGGCAACGGTGAGCGGCAGCGAGCGCGACCGGCCCTTGGCGAAGGTCACCGCCACCACCTTGGCGCTCTCGGCGCCGGCGCCGGCGACGTCGCGCAGCACGACGCGCAACAGCGGGTGGCCCTTCTCCTTCAGGGTCATAATCGACCAGGCGACGTCTTCGGCGGTGACGGGCGAGCCGTCGTGGAAGGTCGCGATGTCGCGCAGCGTGAAGCGATAGACGAGGCCGTCTTCGGAGATGGCGACCTTCTCCGCCACCAGGCCGTACATGGAATCGGGCTCGTCGCCGCCGCCGGCCATGAGGCTGGCGAAAATGCCGTCGAGGCCGGGAGGCGCGTCGCCGCGCAGCACCAGCGTGTTCATGGTGTTGAAGGTCGTCGGGTTCTGGTTGAAGGCCCAGCTCGAGGCGGTGTGGACGAAGGTCCCGCCCTTCGGCGCCTGCGGATTGACGTAGTCGAAATGGGCGAAGCCGGCGGGGTATTTCAGGTCGCCGAAATAGGAGATGCCGTGGCTTTCCGTGCCCGCCTGCGCCCCGGCGCGGGGGCCGAACAGGCCGGCGCCCGCCGAGGCGGCGGCCATGGTCAGGACGGTGCGGCGGGACAGGCGCGACATGGCTTCGACCTCGCTGGATGGCCCTTCGAGGTTAGAGGCTCGCCCCCGTCTGTCAAAGGCGCATGTCGCCGCGCGGCGTGGGCGCTTGACCCAACAGCTGCAGATAGAGCGTGACTGGGGCTTCGCGCTTTCAGATATCAGCATCAAGCCAGATCAGAGCGTGATCAGATGCGGCATCTCTCCACGAGGCCATGCCATCGAACGATGATTCCTTACCTCCGGTCAGTTTGGCGAGGTCGAACATTCCGCGCCTTTCGATTCCCGCACCGGTGATGTGCTTCGCGAGCGCCTTGGACACGAGAAGGTAGTCAATCGCATTGTATGCTTTTTCCTTCCCGTAGTAGTAAGTCCACCGATCATCCTTTGGACGTTCGACCAGATCCCAAACGTTGGCCAGCCCCTTGGTCGCCAATAGCGGGGCGAGCGGCTCGCTATCAGGCTCATCATTGAGATCGCCGGCGACGATGACATAGTCTTTGGACAGGTCATACCGCGCGGTCAGAATCCGGGCGACCTCTTGAGCCTGCGACTTTCGCTTGGCATCTGACTCAGCGGGTGTTCGGTCTTTTGCCTTGAAGTGATTGACCAGTACGAACAGGCTCTTGTCGCCCTTCACGCGAATTTCGACCTCAAGACAATCCCGGGAGAAGATCTTCTTTCCGTCCTTGCCTCGCGCAAAGATGTTGGTCTTGGCTGACAGGATCGGAAAGGTCTTTTTGCTGCCGAGTCCGATATCGATCCCACGCGGATCATTGCCATCAATGACGAGCCGATCGGAGAACATCGAGCCGAGCAGGTCGGCGTTGAACATCTCAAATGTTTCCGCGCTCTCCACCTCAACCAGGCATTGTACATCCGCCTTGCCCGCCTTGATAACCTTGGCGGTGAATTTGACCGCAGTTTCCGAGAACCGCTCACGCTTGAGGTCGACGAACCCATCCCAGTCGTCACGGCCCTTCGCTTTCAGTTTGCCCTTCTCGATGATGTTCCTGCCGACCTTGGACGATCGAATGTTGATCTTGATGTAAGCTTTGATCTCTTCGTGGAGCGCCTCAATCGCAGCCTTGTCGGCGAGGTAGCTCTCCTGCTGAAGAAGGCGCGTGAATTCCTTGATCTTCTGCAGATAGGTTGCAGCCAAATCATGGTCGCGCATGTTGAAGAGCACGGGCCTCGAGAAAAGGTTCTCCACGTTGTAGGCAGCGATGCGCATCGAACCCTCCCCATCTGAAGGCGCAACTACACGTCGTATCTGATATTGATGCAACCCGGATAGATACGGACCCTCAATGCCCTGAACGCCAGGCCATCTCGTGGGCCGGCCGCCTCAGCCGATCGGCAACACGTTCGTGTGTTTGACCTGGCCCAGCGCGAAGCTCGATTCGATGGAGGCGATGCCGTCGAGCCGCGTCAGCTTCGCCTTGAGGAAGCGCTCGTAGGCCGGCAGGTCGGCGCAAACGACGCGCGTCAGATAGTCGCGCTGGCCGGTCATCAGGTAGCACTCCATCACCTCGGGCCAGCGCGACACGGCCTCGGCGAAGCGGTCCAGATCCTCCTCCCGCTGGCGCTCCAGCTTGATGGAGATGAAGACGCTGACCGGCAGGTCGACGGCGCGCTGGTCGACGACGGCGACATAGCCGCCGATGACCCCGTCTTCTTCCAGCCGCCGCACGCGCCTGAGGCAGGGCGTTGGCGACAGCCCGACACGCCCGGCGAGCGCCTGGTTGGTCATGCGGCCGTCGCGCTGGAGCTCGGACAGGATACGGCGGTCGATGGCATCGAGGTTCATGATGGGTACTTTCTGCCAGTGTTTCGGGTTTGATTAGCAGATGCTGCCAATTGTGTCGCAGATGTCAGATGACATTTGGCAGGAGGCTGCGACGCCTTCTTGGCATGATCGCGCGGCCATTCCAGGATGTCCGCCGATGACCGAACGCACTGCCTCCGACCGCCTCGCGATGCTCGCCGCGCTGGAAAAGAAGATCCTCTGGCTTGCCTCCTGGACGATCCACAACGCCAACCACCTGCGCGACAGCCGCGACGGGCTGAAGGTCGGCGGCCACCAGGCGTCCTCGGCCTCGCTCGCCACCATCATGACGGCGCTCTACTTCGCCGTGCTCCGGCCCGAGGACCGGGTGGCGGTGAAGCCGCATGCGAGCCCGAACTTCCATGCCATCCAGTACCTGCTCGGAAACCAGACGCGGGAGAAGCTGGAGAATTTCCGTGGCTACAAGGGCGCGCAGAGCTATCCCTCGCGCACCAAGG
>CAZEZD010000103.1:0-8669 GCA_964516115.1 uncultured Hyphomicrobiales bacterium | reverse complement strand
ACGATCGCCGGCGGGGAGGGGACGTCGGCGAAGGAGATCATCGTGACGTCGAAGGATTTGCCGCGGGTGGCTAAGGCGCCGCGGCTGCTGTAGCTAGGCGCGCGGAACTGAGGGGAAATCTCCGGGGTAGGGCGTATGTCTAAGCCCTTGATACGGCGTTCTTCATCGCCTCTCTCCGGGCGGGAAGGGATAGGGAACGCCGACATGCATAAGGCGTTTGCCCTATTGCACGATGAAGGATTCCCTCTTGGGGCCAATCCTGTTACTGATTCCGCATCAAACAACAATCACAAGAAGAACGAGGTCAGGGATGACGCAAGCCGCGCACCAGATTGTCATGCCTCTTCGCGAGGAGGCGCCAAAACCAATGTCGTATGACGAGCTTCAGCGATTGGTCGAGCAGGCTAGGCGGGAGGTCGGCATTAACGACATTCTCACGCTAGTTTCGCTTGCGCAGAATGTGCAGGAGCAACTCACGATTGCGCAAAACGCGAATGGTGCTTATTCCTCTGTCGGTACTGGAGCAACCGGCTGAGGAACAGATGCCGACATGGGGCGCAATTCTTCAAGAGATCAACGTCGTCGGCCAGCAATTAGCCCAGATCGGCGCTCCGATCTCTCCTTTTGACATTGTCAGGCGAAAATACCTCCAGCAGCTCTCGGCGAAGACGGGGCGGCCGACCATTCTTTATGCCGCGGCCTGGACCACTCGGCTCGTGGCCGATGTGTCGCCTGAACTCATCCAGATCACCAACGAAGATACGCATGCTCTGATGGAGACGGTGCACGGGCTCCCTGGCAGCTCGCTAGATCTGATCATCCATAGCCCGGGAGGATCTCCAGCGGCCGCCGAGGCCATAGTCACGTACCTGCGAACTCGATATCGCGATGTCCGTGTCATCGTCCCGCACATGGCGATGTCAGCCGCCACGATGCTCGCATGCTCCGCAAACCGCATCGTCATGGGCAAGCATTCGTTCCTTGGCCCCATCGATCCCCAAATGATCATGCAAACCGCGACGGGCATACGTGCAGTGCCGGCGCAGGCGATCATTGCCCAGTTCGAAAAGGCCCGCGAAGAGTGCAACGACCCGGCCAAACTCCGAGCCTGGCTGCCCATGCTCAACCAGTACGGGCCGGATCTGCTGGTGACCTGCAAGAACGTTTCGGAGCTTTCACAGGCGTTGGTTAGGACCTGGCTCAAGGAGTACATGTTCGACGGTCATGCCGACGGGGAAGCAAAGGCGACGGAGATCGCCTCGTGGCTCGCTGGCCACGACAACCATCTTTCTCACGGTCGTCCTTTGGCTCGTGACGTGCTGAAAGCGCATGGCCTGATCATCGATGATCTGGAAGCGGATCAGGAGGAGCAGGACCTCGTGCTTTCCGTCTTCCATGCGGTTAGCCACTGCTTCTCAGCAACACCCGTCGTGAAGATCACGGAAAACAATATTGGAAAGGCTTTTGTGAAGTTCGCGCAACCGGGGGTGCAACTTCAGCCCGTTCCGCGGCCGCAAGACCCTCCGCCACCAACACCTGGACCGATTGGTCCCGGCCCAGCCTGATAAAATCAACGAAATAGGACCCGCCCATTTTAGGTGGGACGATTGCCGAAAAATCGCTGGGAAAACAATGACAGGGTGCCGAGGCTTTCGGTCGTCCAAAGCGTTGCAGTGCCTCAATAATTTGGCACTACCATTGAACTACACCCGCTGAGGGTCGGGACCATAGCCAAAGCACCCCGGGTTCTGCAAGCCGCATCGGCTGCGCGGCACCTCCCCTGAACATGAGAACGGCCCGCGGCGGCGCCCGCGGGCCGTTCCATGGGGGCGGCCATGAGGAGCATTGGGGACTGGCCGCCCCGCCGTCCGGCGGCGCCGCTCTTGGATGGCGGCAGCCGTGATCCGGACGGGTCCTGTGCCAGGATGCGTCCACATCCCGGCGGGCGCGCCGCCGTCCCATTCCGGAACATCCGTCGGCCCTTGCCGGAGACATCGCAAGGGGGAGGCCCGGACGCGGGTTTCGTGCCATTCCAACCTGTCCCGCTTGCGGACGCGGTGAAGGAACCGTAAACGCCCGGCGTGTCCCTTTCCGCCCTCCCCATCGACGAGGCCCTGCCGGCCCTGAAAGCCGCTCTCGCGGCCTCGCCGCGCGCTGTGCTGGTGGCGCCTCCCGGCGCCGGCAAGTCGACGCGCGTACCGCTGGTGCTGATGGACGAGTCCTGGAGCGGGACGGGCAAGATCCTCGTCCTCGAGCCGCGCCGCATCGCCGCCCGCGCCGTCGCCGACCGCATGGCGAGGACGCTGGGCGAGGACGTGGGCGGGCGTGTCGGCCTGCGTGTCCGTTTCGGCTCGAAGGTGTCGGCCCGCACCCGCGTCGAGGTCGTCACCGAAGGCATCTTCACGCGCATGATCCTTGATGATCCCGCGCTGACCGGCGTTGCGGCCGTGCTCTTCGACGAGTTCCACGAGCGCAGCCTCGATGCCGATCTCGGCCTCGCGCTCGCGCTGGACGCGCAAGGCGCCTTGCGGGAGGACCTGCGCATCCTCGTCATGTCGGCGACGCTCGACGGCGCGCGTGTCGCGAAGCTCCTTGCCGACGCGCCGGTCGTCGAGAGCGCAGGCCGGGCCTTTCCGGTGACAACGCGCCATGTCGGCCGCGATCCGAGCGCGCGGCTTGAGGACGAGGTGGCGCGGGTGGTGCGGCGGGCACTTGCCGAGGAGACCGGCTCGGCGCTCATCTTCCTCCCCGGCGCGGCCGAGATCCGCCGCACCGCCGACCTTCTCGCCGCCACCGTGAAGGACCCGGCCGTCGATATCGTCCAGCTCTTCGGCGCACTCGACCGGGCCGAGCAGGACCGCGCCATCGAACCGGCGCCGCCGGGCCGCCGCAAGGTGGTTCTGGCGACCGCCATCGCCGAGACCTCGCTGACCATCGAGGGGGTGCGCGTCGTGGTCGATTCCGGGCTCGCCCGCGTCCCGCGCTTCGAGCCCGATCTCGGCCTGACGCGCCTCGAGACCGTGCGCGTCTCCCGCGCCGCCGCCGACCAGCGCCGCGGCCGCGCCGGACGAACCGAGCCCGGCATCTGCTACCGGCTGTGGGACGAGGCGCAGGAGGGCGCCTTCCCGGCCTATGCGACGCCGGAAATTCTCGCGGCCGATCTCTCGTCGCTCATGCTCGACTGCGCCGCCTGGGGGGTCACCGATCCGGCGAGCCTCGCCTTCCTCGACCCGCCGCCGAAGCCGGCGCTCACCGAGGCGCGCGCCCTGCTCGAAAGCCTCGGCGCGCTCGATGCCGACGGCCGCATCACCGGCGAGGGCAAGCTGCTGCGCGGCCTGCCGCTCAGTCCGCGCCTTGCGCGCATGGTGGTGGACGCCGCCCGCCGCGGCGAGGGGCGGCTCGCCGCCGACCTCGCGCTGCTGGTGTCAGAAAGAGGCCTTGGCGGCGACGACATCCATCTCGGCCACCGGCTCGACCGCTTCCGGTCGGATCGCTCGCGCCGGGCCGAGGATGCGCGGCGTATGGCAGGCGGCTGGCTGCGCGAGGTGAAGTCGGCGGCCGACATCGGCTCGGGGCCGGAGCGGGCGGGAGCCGTGCTGGCGCTGGCCTTCCCCGACCGCATCGCCCGCGCCCGCGGCAAGGATGGCGATTTTGTTCTCGCCAATGGCCGTGGCGGCTCCGTCGATCCGGCCTCGCCGCTGGCGCGCGAGACCTTCCTCGCCGTGGCAGAGATCGGCGGCGTTGCGGCGCGGGCGCGCATCCTGTCCGCTGCGCCCATCAGCCTCGCCGAGATCGAGGAGGGGTTTGCAACCCGAATCGAGACGCGCGAGGAGGTGACCTTCGACAGGACGGCGGCGGCGCTGAGGGCGCGGCGCTCGCGCCGCATCGGCTTGGTGAGCCTTGGCGAGCAGACGCTGGCCGTTCCCGCGGATGAGGCGAGCGCGAAGGCGCTTGCCGAGGGCATTGCGCAGCTTGGTATCCACCGCCTGCCGTGGACGAAGGCGCAACTCGCGCTTCGCCACCGAGTCTCCTTCCTGCGGCGGGTGGACGAGAGCTTTCCGGACCTCTCCGATCAGGCCCTCGCCGCGACGGCCGTCGACTGGCTGGCGCCCCACATCGTGGGACGGACGGCGCTGTCGCAGGTCGGCGGCGATGATCTCGGCAATGCTCTCGACCAACTGGTGCCGTGGGACGTGAAGCGGCGGATCGAGGCGGACCTGCCGAGCCATTTCGACGCCCCGTCAGGCCAGCGCCACCCCATCACTTATGAGGGCGAGGAGCCGGTCCTGTCGATCCGCGTGCAGGAGCTGTTCGGCCTCGCTGTGCATCCGAGCGTGGCGCGGGGCAAGATCCCGCTGGTGGTGGAACTGCTGTCGCCGGCGCACCGGCCGGTGCAGGTGACGCGCGACCTCCCCGGATTCTGGAGGGGGTCTTACCAGGCGGTGAAGAGCGAGATGAAGGGGCGCTATCCCCGCCACCCCTGGCCCGACGATCCCGCCGCCGCCTCGGCGACGCATCGCGCCAAGCCGCGGGGGACGTGAGTTGCATCGGCGAATTGCGTCCTTCGAGGCTCGCTTCGCTCGCACCTCAGGATGAGGATGGGTGTGCGTTGCATCCGCGTCGGCTGAAACAGCACGATCGCGCTTCCAAAGCCCATGTGCCAGTCACAATCCCCCTCATCCTGAGGTGCGAGCGAAGCGAGAGGCGAACGCATCTCGCGTCCGCTCGATGCTATGGCGAGCCTCGAAGGACGCACTTCGATCGGTGCAGGGCTTCGCTTCTGACCCCCGCCGTCAGGGCGTGATGAGGATCGCTCCTGTCGTCGCCCGCGCCTCCGCCACCCGATGGGCCTCCGCGATTGCTTCCAGCCGGAACCGCGCGCCGATGTCGACGGCCACGTGGCCCGCCGCGATGGCGGCGAAGAGCTCGGCGGCGTTCTCGCGAAACACGCCCGGGTCGGCATTGTGCGGAAAGACCGAGGGGCGCGTCAGGAAGAGACAGCCCTTCTTGATGAGCAGCTCCGGATTGATGTCAGGGGCCGGACCCGATGCCGCGCCGTAGCAGACCATGAGGCCGAAGGGCTGGATGCAGTCCAGCGACTTCAGGAAGGTGTCCTTGCCCACCGCGTCATAGACGACACGCGCCTTGCGGCCGCCGGTCGCGGCGAGAACGGCGTCCGGCCAGTCGGGCTGGCGGTAGTCGATGGCGTGATCGGCGCCGATGCGCTTCGCCAGGGCGCATTTCTCCGGGCCGCCTGCCGTGGCGATCACCTCGGCGCCGAGCGCCTTGCCCCAGCGCACGAGGATCTGGCCGACGCCCCCCGCGGCCGAATGGACGAGGATGAGGTCGCCGGGGGCGACGCGGTGCGTCTTGCGCAGCAGATACTGCGCCGTCAGGCCCTTGAAGATGAGGGTGGCCGCCGCCTCGTCGCTGACGCTGTCCGGAAGTCGCACCAGCCTCTCGGCAAGCACGTTGCGGCGGTCGGCATAGGCGCCGATGCCGGCATTGATATAGGCGACGCGGTCGCCGGGCCTCAAGGCGCCGACGCCCGGCCCGACGGCCTCCACCACGCCCGCCGCCTCGTGGCCGAGACCGGTCGGGGTCGGCAGAGGATAGGTGCCGCGGCGCTGGTAGACGTCGATGAAGTTGAAGCCGACGGCGGTCTGGCGCATCTGCACCTCGCCGGGACCGGGCGGCGGCAGTTCGAGGGTCTCGATCCCCATCACCTCCGGCTCGCCGAAGGCATGAAGCTGGACTGCGCGTGCCGTGGCCATGGATGCGGTTATCCTCGTGTCGTTCCGTTCTTGCCGCCGGTGGCGGAGTGCGAAGCTATGCCATGGCGCGGGACCTGCCGCCATCCGGCCGTCTTGCCATGGTTCCCGTCATTGCCGACAACTGCCGGCCGGAGGATGCCATGACCGACACGCCGCGTTCCGTTGAGATCATCGAGGTTGCCCCGCGCGACGGGCTGCAGAACGAGAAGGTCATGGTCTCGACCGAGGACAAGATCTCGCTCGTCGAGCGCTCCTTCGCCGCCGGCTTCCGCCATGTCGAGGCGGTGTCCTTCGCCAATCCGAAGCGCGTGCCGCAGATGGCCGACGCCGAAGCCGTCATGGCCGGCCTCGCCCCGCGCTATGCCGATCGCAACCTGATCGGCCTTGCGCTCAACGCCCGCGGCGCCGACCGCGCCGTGGCGGCGAAGTGCACGCAGATCAACTATGTCGTCGTCGCCTCCGAGACCTTCGCCAACCGCAACCAGAACGCCTCGGTGGCCGATCTGGTGAACGGCACGCGGGAGGTCGCGGCCATCGCACGCGCCGCCGGACTGCCCATGTCCATCTCGCTCGCCACCTCCTTCGGCTGCCCCTTCGACGGCGAGGTTCCGGTCGAACGGGTCATGGCCATCGTCGAGGAACTCCTGAAGAGCGACCCCTTCGACATCGGCTTCGCCGACACGATCGGCTGTGCCGTGCCGCCGCAGGTCACCGAGATGCTGCGGCGGGCGAGGGCGCTGTCCTCTACCGTCAAGTGGCGCTGCCATTTCCACGACACCCGCAACACCGGCATCGCCAACTCCATCGCGGCGGTGGAGGCGGGCGTCGACTTCCTCGACGCCTCCACCGGCGGCGTCGGCGGCTGTCCCTTCGCACCCGCCGCCACCGGCAATGTCGCGACCGAGGACCTCGTCTATGTCTTCAACCGCATGGGCATCCGGACCGGGCTCGACATCGACACGCTGCTCGACACCTCGCGCTGGCTGTCCGGCGTGCTCGGCAAGCCGCTGCCCTCGGCTCTCGGCCGGGCCGGCGTCTTCCCGGCGCGGGCGGCCTGACCCATGACCCCTTTCACCCTCGACGACCTCCACGCCGCCCACGCCGTCGTGCTTGCGGCCATGCCGCCGACGCCGGCCTTCGCCTGGCCGCTCTTGGCGGAACGCTTCGGCCTCCCCGTCGTCGTCAAGCACGAGAACCACACGCCCATCGGCGCCTTCAAGGTGCGTGGAGGGCTCGTCTATGTCGATCGCCTGAAGCGCGAGCGCCCTGAAGTGAAGGGCATCGTCTCGGCAACGCGCGGCAATCATGGCCAGAGCCTCGCCTTCGCCGCCCGTCGCGCCGGGCTGCCGGTTGTCATCGTCGTGCCGCACGGCAATTCGGTCGAGAAAAACGCCGCCATGCGGGCCTTCGACGCGGAGATCATCGAGCATGGCCGCGACTTCGACGAGGCGCGCCAGAGGGCCGCGGAGATCGCCGCCGAGCGCGGCTACGAATTCGCCGCCTCGTTCCAGCGCGATCTCGTCATGGGCGTCGGCACCTATGCGCTGGAGCTCTTCACCGCCCATCCCGACCTCGATGTGGTCTATGTGCCGATCGGCCTTGGCTCGGGCATCTGCGGCGTCATCTCGGCGCGCGATCTCCTTGGCCTGAAGACCGAGGTGGTCGCCGTGGTGGCCGAGAACGCGCCGGCCTATGCGCGCTCGCTGGCGGTCGGTCATGTGGTGGAGACCAACACGGCTGCGAGCTTCGCCGACGGCATGGCGGTGCGCATTCCCAATGCCGAAGCTCTGGCGATGATCGCGAAGGGAGTGGCGCGCTGCGTCGAGGTCTCCGAGGACGAGATCGCGGAGGCCATCCGCATCTACTGGACCGACACCCACAATGCGGCGGAGGGCGCGGGCGCCGCTGCCCTTGCGGCGTTGGCGAAGGACGCGGCCTCGCTCACCGGGCGCACGGCCGGCGTCATCCTCTCCGGCCACAACCTCGACATGGGGGTGATGGGCGAGGTGCTGGCGGGCCGCACGCCTCCGGCGAGCTGAGGCTTTGCCAGGGATGTCCCACCCTTACCCTCTCCCCGCGCAGCGAGGGGAGGGTAAGGGTGGGGCATTCCAGCCGTTCCGCTGCCGAACGCCTACTGGGCGCCCCAAGAAGTTCTGCGACGGGTCGGCATCTTGCGGCCGGCGGCGGGAAGGGCCAGCTATGGCGGCGGAGGATTTGAGATGATCCAATTGCGCTGGCTCGTGCTCGGCCTGATCGCGCTGCCGTTCCTAGAATTCGCGACGTTCTTCTTCGTCGCGGGCAAGATCGGCTTCTTCGGCGCACTGTTCGGTGTCGTCGCCACATCCTTCCTCGGCATCATGCTGCTCAAGGGTGGGGCGAGCCTCCTGTTCTCGCAGGTGATGCGCTCCGGCGGCGTCGTTCTGGTGAGCGGTGACGCGGCGCGCAGCGGCCTGCTGACGGCCTTCGCCGGCCTGCTCCTCGCCATTCCCGGCTTCGTCACGGACGTCATCGCGCTGGTGCTGCTCGTGCCGGCCCTCATGGGGCTGTTCGCCGGCGGCGGCGTCACGACGACGGGGCAGCGGCCGACGCCCCCCGGCGTCGTCGACCTCGAGCCCGAGGACTGGCGCGAGGAGCGTCGTCCCCCGCCCGCCGATCCGCGGCTCCGGCCCCCTGGCCAGGGCTGATCCGGCACCCCTCCGCCTTGCCCCTCCGCGCCGTGCGTGCTAGCGAGCGCGCCACGCCATGACTGCCACCCGAAGCCGCCCCGTCTGCGGCGCCACCGGAGACTTTCGATGAACCCGAACGGCGATACCGCCCTCGAAGCGGCCCCGCAGCTGAACGTGCTGGCGCAGTATGTGCGCGACTTCTCCTTCGAGAACCGCAACGCGCCCCGCT
>CAZEZD010000102.1:0-8674 GCA_964516115.1 uncultured Hyphomicrobiales bacterium | reverse complement strand
GTGATGAAGCGGGCGCGCAGCGAGGGCTCCTCGGTGCCCTTCTGGGCATCGTAGAAGCCCTCGTCGTCGGAGTGCCAGATGTCGACGGCCGCCCCCGCGATGGGCTTGCCGTCGGGCGAGGCGACCGTGCCCTCGACGAAGAGCCGCTCGCCCGGTTCATCGGCCGCGATGTCGGCGCCGAAGGGCGTCTCCCGGTGCTCGCCGAGATAGAAGGGGCCGAGCACCGTGGTCTCGGTGGCGCCGTCCGGCATGCGGTGATTGATGGCATCGACCAGCATGGAGATGCCGAGCACGTCCGACAGCAGGATGAACTCCTGCCGCCTGTCGTCGCACATGTGGCCGGTGCGGGTGAGGAAGCCGATGGCGGCGATCCACTCGGCTTCCGTCAGTTCCACTTCCTTGACGAAGGCGTGGGCGTGACGGACCAGCGCCTGGATCACCTGCTTGAGGCGGGGATCGGGGCAATCCGCGAAGCGCTTGACGACCTCGTCGGTCAGGTTGTGTTCGTTGAAGCTCAGCATGGCGTCACTTCACCAGCGCGGTGGCGAGGAAGGGGAAGAAGGCGATCAGCACGAGGCAGAACGCCATCACGGCGAGATAGGGGATGGTGCCGGCGAAGATCGTCTCGATGCCGACCTTCGGGTCTCCCAGCGTCGCCTTCACGGTGAACACCGATATGCCGAAGGGCGGCGTCAGCAGGCCCATCTCCACCGCGATGATGGTCATGATGCCGAAGTGGATGAGGTCGAAGCCCATGGCCGCCGCGATGGGCGCGCCGATCGGCACCATGATCAGCAGGATCGACGTGGAATCGAGGATCATGCCCATCAGCAGGACGACAATGACGAAGGCGAAGAGGAAGCCGTAGGAGCCAAGCCCGAGGTGCTGGACGAAATCGCCGATGGCATTGGGAACGCCGGCCATGGACAGCATGCGTGAATAGAGGCTGGCGGCGATGAGCAGGAAGAGGATGGAGGCGGAGACGAGGCCCGCCTCCTTCAGCACGCGCCAGAACTTCGGCCAGTCGAGCCGGCGGCGGACGAGGGCGATGACCAGAGCACCGGCCGCGCCGACGGCGCCGGCCTCCGTCGGCGTGAAGAAACCGGTGTAGAGGCCGCCGAGGATGAGGACCACGAGGCAGGTGATGGGCACGGACTTGGCGAGCATTTCGCCGGTTCCCATCGCGGCGTCCTCGTCATCGGCGGTGTGGTTGGCATCGACGAAGATCCGCCCCGGCCGGAAGGTGGCGTAGAGCCAGATCATCGCAGTGAAGCCCAGGGCGAGGAGGATGCCGGGAATGACGCCGGCGACGAACATCTTGCCGATCGAGACTTCCGACAGCACGCCATAGACGATCATCAGGAGGCTCGGCGGGATGAGCATGCCGAGGATGGAGGAGCCGGCGACCGTGCCGGTGGCGAAGCGCATGGTGTAGCCGTGGCGCACCATTTCCGGCACCGCGACCTTGGTGAAGACCGCTGCCGAGGCGATGGAGACGCCGGTGACGGCGGCGAAGACGGCATTGGCCGCAACCGTCGCCATGCCGAGGCCGCCGCGGATGCGGCGCAGCAGCGCCTGGGCCACCTCGAAAGTGTCCTTTCCGACATCGGAGATGCTGACGAGCAGCCCCATCAGCACGAAGAGCGGGATGGTGGCGAAGAGGTAATCCTGGATGCCGGAATAGGTGGCGAGCGCCGTGAAGCGGAAGGCGAGGTCGATGTTGTCGCGGATGAGCCAGACGCCGAGCGCCCCGGTGCCGATGAGCGACAGGCCGATGGGCAGGCCGAGCAGGATCAGCCCGACCATGGCGCCGATCAGCAGGAATCCAAGCGTGACGTCTTCCATCGTCGGTCAGCCCCTGGCCGGTGCGCGCCGGCCACCGATCTCGGCGACGAACAGCATGAGATAGGCGAGGGCGCCTGCGACCCCGCCGAGGATGATGAGGGCGCGGAACGGCCAGGTGGGCACCGTGAACAGTCCCTGGACGCCGAAATATTCGCGGGCGGCGAGCGAGGTCCACATGCCGGGCCAGCCGGCCCAGGCGACGAAGGCCATCACGGCCGCGCCGATCAGCAGGAACAGCGCCTCGACGAGGCGGCCAAACCCGGGATGACGGTGCAGCAGCCCCTCGATCAGGAAATCGGCGCGTGTCATGCGACGGGCGTAGATCGTCGCACCGATCTGCAGGAAGACGATGCCGACAATGGAATGGGCGGCGATCTCGGAGACGCCGGTGATCGGCATGCTCAGGAACGACCGGCCGATGACATCGGCGCAGATGAGCAGCATCAGCCCGAAGGTCCAGACGGTGCCAATGGCCGCCAACGCATCGAGGACGAATCGCACGGGGTCGAACGGCTGCGGCGCCGTTCCTCGGTCGATCGCCGAGACGTCGATGTCGTCGGCCATGCGTGTCTCTCCGATGTCTGCGGGTCAGAATGCAGGCGGGCACCGGGCAGAGATCCCGGCGCCCGTGCGTTTGGCTCAGCTCGCGGCTTCGCGATCCCAGTCGCGTCCCGGCGTCTTGCCGGCGGCGCGGATGGCGGCGAAATAGGCCTTGAGGACGTCGCGTGCCGCCGGGCCGGACGTGTCGGCCCAGGTCTTGGCGATGTTCGGAAGTCCGCCGATCCAGCGCTTGCGCTCGGCATCGGCCATGGTGGTGATGATCGAGCCCTTGGAGACCATCTCCTTCTCGGCGGCGTCGATGCGCGAGGACACGTCCTCGATGTGCTTCTGGGTGGTGATCTTGCCGGCCTCGGCGACGGCCTTCTGGAAGGCTGCCGGCCAGCGGTCATGGCGCTGCTTGTTGGCGGCGATGCCGCCGACATACATGGCGCCCACGTCGCATTTGCAGACGTATTTCGCCACCTCGTAAACGCGGGTCGGCAGGATGCCGACGAAGAAGGACAGGGCGCCTTCCGACACGCCGGTCTGGATGTCGGTGTAGTAGGTGGTCAGCGCCCCGTCGACCGGGGTGGCGCCGGTGCCGGTGAGCCAGTTGGCCGAGGTGCCGGGGGCCGAGATCTTGCGGTTCCTCAGGTCGTCGAGAGTGCGCACCGGGAAGGTCGACCAGATGTGGTAGGTGTCCGTGATGAAGGACGAGAGCGGCACCATGTTGAGGCCGTTCCAGTTCTGCTTGATGGCCGGAACCGTCTCGTTCAACTGGTCGAAGGTGCGGGCGACAAGGCCATGGTCGCCGGTCGTGAAGGGCGTGAAATAGCTGACGTTCTGGAGCGGCATGGTCGAGCCTTCCCAGAGCGTGCCGACATAGCCGATGTCGGTAATGTTGTCGCGCACAGCCTCCATGGTGTCCTGGAACTTGTAAAGCGTGCCGCCGTAGGACTCGCGCCAGTTGACGCGCACCTGGTTGCCGTTGTCGCGCAGATGCTTCTCGACCTCCGGCTGGAAGACGTTCTTCATCATCGAGACCCAGAAATTCTGGACCGGGTGGCTCGCGGCGATCGTCACGTTGAGCGACTGCTGGGCCGAGGCCCTGATGGAGAAGACGGGCAGGGTGGCGGCGCCGGCAGCGCCGGCCATGAAAGTGCGCCTGGTGGTGGTCGTCATCGTGGTTCCTTCCTTTGGGGCGGGGATCGATCCGATCCCCCGTTTCCTGCTGTTGTTGGCGGTCGGTTGTCCCGACCTTGACTGTCAGGGACAGGCTAGCACCTGCCCCCCATGCTCATGCAATCGTCCCGACGGCCTTCAGGATCTTTTCCGGCGTGAAGGGCTGGGCGAAAACCCTGGCGCCGAGCGGCGCCAGCGCATCGTTGAGGGCGTTCATGATGGCGGCGGGCGCGCCGGCCGTACCGGCCTCGCCCGCGCCCTTGGCGCCGAGAAGGGATTCCTTCGTCGGTGTCTCGACGTGGCCGACGTGCATGTCCGGCATCTCGGCCGCCATCGGCACGAGATAGTCGGCGAGGGTGGTGGTCAGGAGCTGGCCGTCCTCGTTGTAGATGCAGTGTTCGTAGAGCGCGCCGCCGATGCCCTGGACGATGCCGCCGCGCACCTGCTCGTCGACGAGCATGGGATTGATGACCCGGCCGCAATCCTCCACGCACCAATGCTCCAGGAGCTTCACCATACCGGTTTCGACATCGACCTCGAGCCAGCTCGCTTGGATGCCGTTGGTGAAGGCGAAGGGGTATTCCTTGGTGATGTAGTGGCGCGTCTGCACGAGCTCGCGGGCGAGGTCCTTCGGCAGCGTGTCGCCGCGGTAGTAGACGATGCGGCCGAGCTCGGAGAGCGGCATGCGGACCTGACCGGTCCCCTTGTCCACCACTTCGCCCATGACGATGTCGAGGCTCGCGCCTTGCGCCTGCAGCATGGCGCCGGCCACCTGGAGGATCTGCTCCTTCAGCGCGATGGCCGATTGCAGCGCCGCCTCGCCGCCAATGCCCGCGCCGCGGCAGGCCCAGGTGCCGCCGCCATAGGGCGTCGTCTGGGTATCGCCGGTGACGACCTTGACCTTCGACACCGGCACGCCGACGCCGTGGGCGACGATCTGCGCGAGGATGGCCTCGGTGCCCTGGCCCTGCTCGGTGACGCCGGAGAGCGCGACGACGGAGCCGTCCGGGTCCATGCGTACCGTGCAGCCGTCCTGCGCCGAGATCTTCGCGCCGCCGATGCCGTACATGAAGGGCGAGGGGTTGGTCAGCTCGATGAAGCTGGCAAAGCCGAGGCCGCGATAGACCCCCTTCTTGCGCTGCTCGGCCTGGTCGGCACGGATGCGCTCGACCGGGACCATCTCCAGCAGCTTGTCGAGGGACGCGTGGTGGGACAGGCCCTCGAACCGCATGCCGGCCGGCGAGGTGCAGGGATAGGCGTCATCGGGGATGAGGTTCTTGCGGCGGATCTCGACCGGATCCATGCCGAGCGCCTCCGCCGCGAGGTCGACCAGCCCCTCGGTCACCGCCGTGGCGATGGGGTGGCCGACGGCACGGTACTGGCAGGTGGGCGACTTGTTCTGCAGCACGACGGTGGTTGTGCAGCGGTAGTTGTCGAAGGCATAGGGCCCGCCGCAGAGATTGACGACCTGGTTGCCCTCGACCGCGCTGGTGCGTGGATAGACCGAGTAGGGCCCGATGCCGGTGAGATCGTCGATGTCGAAGGCGAGGAAACGTCCCTCCGCGTCGACCGCGAGCCGCCCCGTGATGCGGTGGTCGCGCGCGTGAATGTCGCTGCCGAAGGCCTCGAAGCGGTCGGCAATGAACTTCACGGGACGGCCCATGATCCGCGACATGCAGGCGACCGCCATCTCGTCGGGATAGACATGGACCTTGATGCCGTAGGAGCCGCCGACATCCTTGCAGATGACGCGGACGTCGCCCTCGGCCATGCGCAGCTGCGTGGCGAAGACGTTCTGCATCATGTGCGGCGCCTGCGTCGAATGATGCACGGTGAGCGTGCCGTCGGCGCGGTTGTAGTCGGCGATGATGGAGCGCGGCTCCAGCGTCACGCCGGTATGGCGGCCGGTGTGGAAGGTCGCCTCGACCACCTTGTGGGCGCCGGCGATGGCGGTCTCGACATTACCCGTCTCGGCGGTGCGGGTGAAGACGAGGTTGTCGCCGAGCTCCGGGTGGATGACGACCGTGCCGGGGGCGAGCGCCGTCTCCATGTCGACCTGCGCCGGCAGCGGCTCGAACGCCACGGCCAAGGCGGCGACGCCATCCTCGGCGGCGGCGCGGGTGTCGGCGACGACGGCAACGACCGCCTCGCCCTGCCATGTCGCGCGCTCCAGCGGCAACGGATACTGCGGCGCCGACTTCATGCCCTTGAGATGGGCCAGCACCGCGACCCAGGGATCGCAGACCCTGGCGAGGTCGGCGCCGGTGAAGACGCGGACAACGCCCGGCACCTTCAGGGCCTCGCTCGCATCGATCGAGATGATGCGCGCATGGGCGTGGGGCGAGCGCAGGAAGGCGGCGTGAACGAGCCGCGGCAGGGTGACGTCGTCGGTGTAGGTGGCCCGGCCCTCGACCAGCTTCCGCGCGTTCGGGCGCGGCACGGCGCGGCCGATATAGGAGTTCGGCAGGTCTTCGCGGGAGAGCCCGAGGGACTGGGGGGTGACGATCTCGTTCATCAGGCGGCCTCGCTCGTGCGGCGCGCCTTCAGGACGTCCTCGACCGCATCGACGATCGACTGGTAGCCGGTGCAGCGGCAGTAGTTGCCCGAGATGTGCTCGCGGATCTCCTCACGCGAGGCGTCCGGCGCATGGGCGAGAATGTCGGCTGCCGTCACCAGCATGCCCGGCGTGCAATAGCCGCACTGGCAGGCATTGCGGGCGACGAAGGCCTCCTGCAGGTCGCGGATTTCGCCGGTGTCGGACAGGCCTTCGATGGTCTCGACCACGGCGCCGTCGAGGCTCGCGGCGATGACGAGGCAGCCGCGCACCGGATCGCCGTCGACGCGGACGGTGCAGGCGCCGCAGACGCCGTGCTCGCAGGCCGTATGGGCGCCGGTCAGGCCGAGTTCGGCGCGCAGGAAGTCGATGAGATGGATGCGCGTGTCGACGCTGCGGGTCACCCGCTCGCCGTTGACAGTCAGGGCAATGTCGATGCGGCGGTTCATGCGGCCTGCTCCGCCGGTGCCAGGAAAGAGTTGAGCGCGCGACCGGTCAGCACGCGGGCGAGGTGCCGCTTCAGTTCCGGCCCGCCGTGGAGATCGCCCGGCGGATCGAGATCGTCGGCGAGCGCCGCCTGCGCGGCGGCAATGGACGCCTCGCCGAGGGGCCGGCCGGCGAGGGCGGCGGAAGCGCCCATCGCGATCTCGGCGCCGGAGCCGACACCGAAGAAGACAAGGCGGGCCGCATCCACGTGGCCATTGGCCTGCATCGACAGCACGGCCGCAAGGCCCGCCATGGCGTAGTCGCCGGAGCGGCGCGTCACCTCGACGATGGTGTGACGGCTCGCCGCGGTCGCAACCGGCACCTCGACAGCGGCGATGATCTCGCCGGTCTGGAGGTCGGTCGAGAACAGCCCCTGGAAGAAGTCTTCAGCCGCAACGCGCCGCTCGCCTGCCTTCGAGGCGATGACGACGGTCGCTCCAAGCGCGACGACGCAGGCCGGCAACTCCGCCGCCGGATCGGCCAGCGCCAGGCTGCCGCCGATGGTCCCGCGGTTGCGAATGGCGGGATGGGCGATAAGTGGAGCGGCCTTCGCCAGAAGCGGGGCGTGCGTGGCGACCAGCGGATTGCGCCCGAGATCGGCATGGCGCGTCAGCGCGCCGATGCGCAGGATATCGCCGGTGACCGCGATGCCCTTGAGCGCCGCGATGCGGGTGATGTCGATGAGGCCGGAGGGCTCCGACAGGCGGAACGACAGCGTCGCGAGCAGGCTTTGCCCGCCCGCCAGGATCTGCGCCTCGGGGCCTGCGGCGTCGATCGCGCTCCACAGCTCGCCGAGACTTTCGACGCGGGCATAGCCCATCGCCGGCCACTTCATGGTACGTCTCCCCGTCGCGGCCGTCGGTCGATTGCCTTCCGGCGCCGCGGCCCGTATTCTTTAATTGGTCAAATGATCAACGACGTTGAGGCGCTGAGTCAAGTGCCTTCCGGATATCGTTCGATCCTCGGGGGAAAGACGCATGGCGGACGGCCTGGTCCTGACCGCAAGACGGAGGCGGCTGGCGCCCGAGACGCGGCGCGAGCAGATCGTCGATGCGGCGGTCTGCTACTTCGCCGAAGTCGGCCTCGCCGGGACGACGCGCGACCTTGCCAAGCGCGCCGGGATCACCCAGGCGCTGCTCTACCAGTACTTCCGCAGCAAGACGGAGATCCTCGAGGCTGTCTTCGCGCGGGTCTATCTCGACCGCATGGCGCCGCACTGGCCGGGGCTGATCGCGGATCGCTCCCGACCGCTACGCGAGCGGATGCTGACGTTCTATGGCGAGTACACGAGAGCCATCTTCACCTATGAGTGGATGCGCATCTTCATGGCCGCCGGCCTCGCCGGCGAGGCCCTGAACCGCCGCTACCTCGAACATGTGCGCGACGTGCTGCTGGCCCCGCTGCTGGAGGAGGTGCGCTCCGCGGCGAGGGGGGTTGTGGTGCCCGAAGTGGAGGATCTGTGGAACCTCCACGGCGGCATCGTCTATCTCGGCATCCGCCGGCACATCTACCACCTGCCGACGCCGGACGACGTCATGCCGGTGATCGAGAGGGCGATCGACCGCTTCCTTGCCGGCTTCGCCATCGGCACCGCGCCGCAGCCCGGGAGGGGGTCATGACGATCCTGTTCGCCATTCACGCGCTGGATCGCCCGGGGGCCCTGCCCAGCCGGCTCACGTACTACGACGCCCACAAGGCCTTTCTCTCCGACACCTCGGCCCACGGGGTGAGGATCGTCATGTCCGGCCCGCTGATGAGCGACGACGGCGAGGCGATGATCGGCAGCCTGTTCCTCGTCGAGGCGCCGGACCGCGCCCATGTGGAGGCCTTCAACCGGGCCGATCCGTTTCACGCCGCCGGCATCTGGCAGGCGGTGACCATCACACGGTTCCTCAGGCGTCAGGGGTAGGGCCGCCCCGCCGCGCCCGCTCTGAGGGAGCGTTGCTGCCCTCGCCCTTGCGGCCCGTCTTGCGCTTCCGCATCGCGGCCGTCCGGGCGGGACTTCGCGACAGGAATGCTGCGATCTCGGGCCATGTCCGGCGAAGCACCTGCTGCCCCATGAACAGG
>CAZEZD010000101.1:6947-8856 GCA_964516115.1 uncultured Hyphomicrobiales bacterium | reverse complement strand
GACGCCAACTGCATCTGGCTCGGTGAGGAGGGCGACCTCTTTCGCGAGACGATCCCGATCATCGCCCTCGAGGCGGTGGAACTCGACGAAGAAGACGAGGAAGAGGGCGAGGACGAAGAAGCCTCTGCCGACGAAAGTGAAGACGAGGAAGAGGCCGGCTGAGGCCTGTTCAGTCTGATGTCGGAAGGCGGCGCATCGTGAACTCGATGCGTCCGTCCTCCAGTTCACGCCAGAATTCGACCTCGGTCAGATAGGCGGCGCGGGGAAACCGGTCGAGGATCTCGCGCGCCTTGATCCGTGCCGCCTCCCGCGGCAGCACGAAGGTCTCGCGCTTCCAGCTGTCGGTGGTGCGGCCCTCGCCGCCCGGAGCGCGGCGAAACGCATCGAAGGGCCTGCGGCTGCCCGATCGCATGGGCGTCCCTTCCGGGGTTTCAGGCCGCGGCGGCAGTCCGTCCCGCCACCGGAGCCAGTGCATTCTCCTCGGCCGTCCGCTCGACGACGCGCGGACCGAAGAGACTCTCCTGCTCGGCGCGGGTCGACATCATGAACGGATAGCGATCATAGACCCTCTGCCGCATCAGCGGAAAGGACACCCCCATCAGATTGATCGGGTTCTTCAGGCTCGGATAGATCCGGGGTTCACCGACCGGCTCCATGAAGAGCAATCGGCGATAGAAGGCGCGGTGTTCGGTGCGAACCGTCGCCAGCGCATAGTCCGCCTCGGCCCATTCGGCGGCCAGCATGCCCATGCGGACGGTCGCATAGGCCAGAGCCGGATACTGGCGCGACAACTCCTGATCGACGACGAAGCGGGTCGGGTCGACGATGGTCTCGCCACGGGCGATCCGCGCTCCCAGGATGTCACCGAAGACCGACAGGGCCGGCGCGATCGGATGCTGCGGGCTCGCGATGTGAACACGGATGGAGCTGGCAAGAATACCGTCGAGATAGACGCCGAAGATCCACACATTCGGAGAGCTGTCGAAGTCGTCTTCGAATGCACCCGTTTCATTCGCCGTGATGGCTCCCTCACGCAGATAGCATTCGTAGCGAAGCCGGAAAACCGCTTGCCTGTCTTCCGAAGACACGACACGCCGGTATTCGATCCGGCCGACGAGATCGGAAACATTCCTGGCAAAAGAACTGACCACGTTAACCGAATTCATCTGAAATGCCCCACGAGGAACGCCGCTACTCGTCCGTCTCAGTAGGGATGATGTTAATGATTTTTTAACGGATGGAAAGCACGTGGTTAAATCATCGTTAACGCGACTCGTGAAAATTGGTTAAATACGGTGCTCGTTACCGAGATACCTCTCGCTGCGCGAGCCAATTACTGGCGAGCCGCCTGCCATGGTTGTTTTGCATATGACAATCCAGCAAACATTGCGATGCAAGGCCCATTCGAGCGCCCATTCTCTATCATGCGTTGAATAATTGCGACTTAGATCAACTCTTGATTGAAATATTCCACAGCCTGACCACCCTCTGCCGCCGACCCATGGTCCCTGGACCCCGGCCGACGCCGTCGCGGCCATGGGAAATCGGCTCCGGGCCTGTGGCAGCGCCTGGCATTCACAAAGATGTGTGTGCCGTTAGGGAAGGTATTGGGAAGTCTCAGGCCGCGTGGGCCAGCAGATCCTTGCCGGAACGCGCCATCATGAGGCGTATCTGATCGTTTGGAATGGCCGGGCTCAGAATGAAGCCCTGCACCTCGCTGACCACGCCCGGCGCGTCTATCAGCTTGAGTTGCTCATGCGTCTCGACGCCTTCGACGACAACGGACAGGCCCAGTTCGGCCCCGAGCCGCGTCACACCGCGCAGGAGCTTCGCGGATTTCTTGTCAGTGGTGATGTTGCGGACGAAGGAGCGGTCGATCTTCACCTTGTGCAGCGGGAACTTGTGCAGA
>CAZEZD010000101.1:4317-6937 GCA_964516115.1 uncultured Hyphomicrobiales bacterium | reverse complement strand
TCAGGCTGGAATAGCCGGTACCGAAATCATCGAGCGACAGACGTACGCCCATGGCGCGCAGTTCATGAAGCACATCGAGGATGGCGGCCGAATCCTGCAGCAGCAGGGTTTCGGTGATCTCGAGTTCGAGGCGGTCGGGAGCAAGACCCGTCGCCTTCAGCGTCTCACCGACCAGCTTCACCACGTCGTCCCGCTCGAACTGGACGGATGACAGATTGACCGCGACGCGGACCTCTCCGGGCCAGCCGGCGCAGGCGAGGCAAGCCTTGCGCAGCACCTGGCGCCCCAGTTCGATGACCAGTCCCGTCTCCTCGGCCACCGGGATGAACTCGGCGGGCGACACCATGCCCCTGACAGGATGAGGCCAGCGCACCAGCGCTTCGCAGGTGGTGATGGTCAGGGTCTTCAGGTTGAGCAGCGGCTGGAAATAGACGGCGAGTTCGTCGTTCTGGAGTGCGTGACGCAGGTCCATCTCGATGGCGCGGCGCGCCTGGGCCCGGCGGTCCATTTCCTCTTCGTAGAAATGAAGGATGCCCTTGCCGCCGGCCTTGGCGCGCCCGAGCGCCATGTCGGCGCTCTTCAGCAACTGGTCGGAATCGCTGCCATCGCGCGGCGCCAGCGCGATGCCGATCGACGCGCCGCAGACGATCGCCTTGTCGTCGACCTGCGTGATCCCTGCAATGGACTCGATGATCCGCGTCGCGAGGCTCGTCACGTCGTTGACGCTGCGGCCCCCGTTCTGGAGTACCACGAACTCGTCGGCGCTGAAGCGCGCCACGACGTCGTTGTCGCCGACCGCGAAGCGCAGGCGATCCGCGACTTCCACGAGGACAGCATCGCCCGTCGCGTGGCTCAGCGTATCGTTGATCTGCTGGAAGTTGTCGAGGTCCACGAACAGGACCGCAAGAAGGTCGTCGCCGCCCACCATCGCGAGGGCTGCGTCCAGCCTTTCCTGGAACAGCAGCCGGTTCGGCAGACCGGTCAGTGCGTCGTGCCTGGCCATGTGGGCCAGTCGGGCCTCAGTGCGCCGCTTCTCGGTGATGTCCTCGATCGCCACCACGAGGCCGCCCGATTCCATCGGCTGGAACGTCAGGTCGACATTCCGGTCATTGGCCTGAAGCTCCATCTGCTCCGTCGACAGGCCTTGCCCCCGCCGCCCGATCACGTCGAGCACCCGCCCCGCATCGCGCTCGCTCATCACGTCCAGGTCGACATAGGCGGCGACGATGGCTTCCGCGCGCGCCCCCGAGGCCATGCTGTCGCCGTCGATGGGCATGATCTCGAACCAGCGCCGGTTGACGACGACGAGGCGGCCGTCGGCGTCGAACATGGCGAGGCCATGCGGCATGTTGTTCAGCGCCGTGTCGAACCGGTCCGCCAGCAGCGAGACTTCGCGCTGCGCGATGATGGCGTTGAGGAGGATGTCGCGCAGGCGCCGCGCGATGTTCCTGACGCTGCCGAAGAAGGGCAGCGCGAAGCAGGCGAGGATCAGATAGTCCCACACCCCGGTCATGACCATGCCGAGGACCAGCGGCGTGCAGAGAAGGGCGATCTGGTCGTCGACGAACCGGCCGTTGGCGAAATTCCGCCCGGTGACCCCGACCATGTAGGACAGGGCCACGGAGATGCAGAAGAGATGCGCAGCCATGCTTGTCGACAGGGTAAAGGTCGCGAAGCACCACACGCCGATGGTGAAGACCAGCGCATTGGCGCCGAGAGTGTATTCCCATTCCCAGTGACGGGCCTGCTCGTAGGTCACGACCTGCGAGCGAACCCGCTGGTACTGTTTCATACGCGCCGTCCGGATCGCCGCGATCAGGAACATGGCGACGGGAAAGACCATGAGCAGGGGATGCCTGGTCAGATAGGCGACGTAGCCGCTGCCGGCGAGCGCGGCGGCAGCACCGAGCAGCAGCGAGCGCACGTCCTCGTACAGGGCATCGACCATCGAGACGTAGATCTCGGTGGGTAGCTCCCGCTTCGAGTCGCTCGGGCTTCGCCCCTGGTTACGCGCCATGCCGTCAAAGGACCACAGACGGCGATCCAAAACAGATCGCTCTCAACCAGAGACAAACAAAAAAAACTTGCCTATCAATTAATTGCAGGGAGATGGTTGCAAACAATTGGTCACGTCGCGCGGGGCGGCGAAGCAACGACCGCGTCCACGAGACCGGCCAGAACAGGTGCCGAGGTCGGAAAGTCGGCCGCCATCCACCGCCGCCTCACCTCGGCGAGGATCGCCCCGATCTGCGGCCCCGGCGCGATCCCCCGCCGCGTCAGATGATCCCCCGTCAGGGGGAAGGATGGCGGTGCCCACCGGTCGGGCAGCGTGACGAGGTCGCGCCAGTCCGCATCGCTGGTCCCTGCTACCGACCGGGCGAAGGCCACCAGCACCCGGTCGCGATAGCCGCGCTTGCCCACCGCATAGAGAACGCCTTTGGCGGCCACCAGCCCGGCAAGGGGATCGATTCCATGCCAGCCGTGACCGATGCCATCGACGCGGCGCAGTTCCTCGTTGGAGAGCGCGAGCCGCTCGCGCAGGCGCTGTGCGTCCTCGCGCACGAGCACGGCCAGCGCACCCAGCCGCCGCGCCGGCTCGGCCGGCAGCCCCATCTCCGCC
>CAZEZD010000101.1:0-4307 GCA_964516115.1 uncultured Hyphomicrobiales bacterium | reverse complement strand
CCGCCTCGATCCGGGCGAGGCGGCCAAGATCACGGCAGAGCGGCACACCGCCGAGGATCGGCCCGAGCAATCCGGCATCTGTCATGACCTGCAGGGTCTCGGCGGCTTCGGGGGCGACCACGAGCTTCATCAGTTCCGCGCGCAGGCGCTCGCGCGAGAGCTCCGCAATCCCCTCCCGCTCCGCGATGCAGGCTGCGAGCGCCGCCCGGTCCACCTCGCCCGCGCCGTAGATCGCGTGGAAGCGGAACAGCCGGAGGATGCGCAGACGATCCTCGCGGATCCGCGCCGCCGCATCGCCGATGAAGCGGACCCGGCGCGCGGCGAGATCCTGCCGGCCGCCGAAATAGTCGAACAGCTCCCCGTCGCGCGACAGGCTCATGGCGTTGATGGTGAAGTCGCGCCGCTCGGCGTCCGACCGCCAGTCGTGGCCGAAGCGCACGACCGCCCGGCGTCCGTCAGTCTCGACGTCCTCTCTGAGCGTCGTGATCTCGTATCCCGTGCCCTCCGCGACGACCGTGACCGTGCCATGTTCGATGCCGGTCGGCACCACCTTCAGCCCGGCCGCCCGCGCCCGGTCTGCGACCACGGCCGGAGCAGCGGTCGTCGCCAGATCGACATCGCCGGGCGGCAGGCCCAGCAGCCAGTTCCTCACCGCGCCGCCGATCGGGCGCACCTCGTCGCCATCGACACCGACGAGGGCGATCAGGTGCGGAACAGGACCCGAGGTCAGCCAGTCCGGCAGGGGCGGCAGGGGCGGCACGGGCGTCATCGCGGGTCCGGCGGAGCGCGGCGCTCCATGCGGGCCGGCGAATAGACGCCGTTCTCCACCTGCGCCGGCCGGTAGATGACGTTGGGATCACGAACCTGATAGGCGAGGTGATAGAGGAAATAGCCCCCTCCGAGCACGATTCCGAACAGCCCCAGCCAGATGACGGGCTGGCGGTCCCAGTGCTCCTTCAGGAACGGGCTCTTCTCCTTCACGTGCAGCCAGATGAAATACAGCGCGAAAGGCAGAACGAAGAGCGCCAGGTTGATCGCAATCCTCATCCGACCTCCTCGACGATCTCGTGATCCGTCAGCCGTTCCCACAGGTTGCGGATAATCCCCGCGGTGATGCCCCAGATGTACCGGTTCTCGAACGGCATGGCGTAGAAGTGGCGCTGCTCGCCGTTGAACTCGCGAAACTGCTTCTGGTGGTTGCGCGGGTCCATGAGGAAGGCGAGCGGCACTTCGAAGGCATCGCTCACCTCGCGCGGATTGATCGTCAGATCGAACGGCGGCGACACCAGGCCGACGACCGGCGTGATGAGGTAGCCGGTGCGCGACAGGAACGGCAGGAGATAGCCGAGCGGGCGCACATGGGCGCGCGAAAGGCCGATCTCCTCTTCCGCCTCGCGCAGGGCGGCATCCAGCGGCGTGGCGTCGCCCGGCTCGATCTTGCCGCCGGGAAAGGCGATCTGGCCGGAATGGTCGGGCATGTCGCTGGAGCGCAGGGTGAGAAGCACCATCGGCTCCGCGCGGGCCACCACCGGCACCAGCACGGCGGCGGGCTTGGCCGGCAGCCCCTCGTTGATCGTGTGATCGCCCTCGTCGCCGGGAGAGGTGCGCCCGCGGCGGCCGAAAATCTCCTGCCGCATGCTCGGCACTTCGAGGGAGAGCCGGCGCGTCACGGCAAGGCTGAACTGTTCGGACGTCTCGGGAATCACATCAGGCCCTCGATCTCGGATGCCGCGACCATGGGGTAGAAGACGCCCGCCACGTAAACCCCGAACCAGTCACGGCCATCCTGCGCGGCGATTTCCCCAAGGCTCGCGAGATCGTGAAAGAGCGCGCGAGAGACCCGCGCCCAAAGGTCGCGCCGGACATGGACATAGGGCTTGACGCCTTCGGTGCCCGCCTCCTTTTCGAACCGCAGGGGGTGGTCGGGACCGACATCGACCCATTGCTCGACCTGCGTGCGGAAGGCGATCTGCCGTGACCGCCCCTCGCCCTCGACCCGCATCTCGACCGCCGTGAAGGGCGCGTCGTCGACGGTGATGCCGATCTTCTCGACGGGGGTGACGAGGAAAAAACGGCCCTCTTCCCGCTTCAGAACCGAGGAAAACAGCTTCACGAGCGGCAGTCGGCCGATCGGCGACTTCATGTAGTACCAGGTGCCGTCCGCGGCGATCCGGATGTCGAGATCGCCGCAATAGGGCGGGTTCCACAGGTGGACGGGCGCGCCGCCCGCCGATTTCACCCGCGCCGCAATACCGTCCAGCCCTGCCGGCGCAGCCGCTTCCTGAGTCACGTTCCATGCCTCACGTTTCGGTGAACCGGCCGCCCAAAAAAGGTCGGATGGTGGGCCGATGCCTGTGACGAACGTAAGACTCGACTATCCGCGTCGCAACGCATGGGCCATGATGCACTGCGAAGCAACGCGCAGCCTCGAAGGGAGTCCCCATGACCGCCGAGACAGCCGAACGAATGGAAGACGCGATCGTTCGCGCCGCCGAAGCCACGGCCGCCCAGGTGCGGTCGGCACGGGCGAACATCTCGACCGTGATCTTCGGCCAGCAGCCCGTCATCGACAAGGCGATCATCACCGTGCTGTCGGGCGGACACGCCCTGCTGGTCGGCCTTCCCGGCCTCGCCAAGACCAAGCTGGTCGAGACCATGGGCACGGTCCTCGGGCTCGACGCCCGCCGCATCCAGTTCACGCCGGATCTCATGCCTTCCGACATTCTCGGCTCGGAGGTCCTTGAGGAGGCCGCCGACGGCCGGCGCGCCTTCCGCTTCGTCAAGGGGCCGGTCTTCGCCCAGCTCCTGATGGCCGACGAGATCAACCGCGCCTCGCCGCGCACCCAGTCCGCCCTGCTGCAGTCGATGCAGGAGCATCACGTGACGGTGGCCGGCGAGACCTACGAGCTTCCGAAGCCCTTCCACGTCCTCGCCACCCAGAACCCGCTGGAGCAGGAGGGCACCTATCCGCTGCCCGAGGCCCAGCTCGATCGCTTCCTGATGCAGATCGACGTCGACTATCCCGACCTGGAGGCCGAGCGGAAGATCCTGTTCGACACGACCGGAGCCCAGGAAAGCCATGCGCGACAGGCGCTGAGCGCCGAAGACCTCCAGGCGGCGCAGCGGCTGGTGCGGCGGTTGCCCGTCGGCGATTCCGTTGTCGACGCCATCCTGACGCTGGTGCGCTCGGCAAGGCCCGGCGCGGCCAAGGGGGATCTCGCCAATGCCATCGCCTGGGGTCCGGGACCGCGCGCCTCGCAGGCGCTGATGCTGGCGGTTCGCGCCCGCGCCCTGCTCGATGGCCGGCTCGCCCCCTCCATCGACGATGTTGTCGCCCTCGCCGAACCCGTACTGAAGCACCGCATGGCGCTATCCTTCTCGGCCCGCGCCGACGGCATGACGGTCGAGACGGTGATCGCGTCCCTGGTCAAGCCGATCGGCTGAGAGCGCCATGTTCGACCTCGCCCAGACGGAGAGTCGCGAGGACCAGGCCAGACGGCTGATGCGCGACAGCGAGCAGTTGGCCGCCGCCCTGCCGCGGCTGGTGCTGGAGGCGCGCCGCGTCGCATCCACCGTGGTCCATGGCCTGCACGGCCGCCGCCGCGCCGGCTCGGGCGAGAATTTCTGGCAGTTCCGCCGCTTCTCGGATGGCGAGCCGGCGAGCCGCGTCGACTGGCGCCGGTCGGCCCGCGACCAGCATCTCTACGTCCGCGAACGGGAGTGGGAGGCCGCCCACACGGTGTGGATCTGGCCCGACTGCTCGGCCTCCATGCAGTTCGTCTCGCCGCTCGCCTGGGAGACCAAGCGGGACCGCTGCATCGTCCTCGCCTTCGCCCTGGCCGAGATCATGGTGCGCGGCGGCGAGCGGGTCGGCATTCCCGGAATCATGCGGCCGACGGCGAGCCGCGCCATCATCGACCGCATGGCCGAGGCGCTGCTGGCGACCCCCGATCTTGCCGATGCCAGCCTGCCGCCCAAGGCTCCGGTGTCGCGCCTGTCGGAGGTGGTGATCCTGTCCGACTGCCTGGTGCCGGTCGACGAGTTCCGCGAGGAGTTGAAGAGCCTCGCCTCGGCGGGGTCGCGCGGCCACGTGCTGCAGATCAACGACCCCATCGAGGAGACCTTCCCCTACAAGGGCCGCATCGAGTTTGAGGAACTCGAGGACAAGCTGACGATCACCGCAGGCCGCGCGGAGACCTGGCGCGACGATTATGTCGCCCGGCTCACGGCCCACCGTGCGGCGCTGCGCCAGGAATGTGACGGGCGCGGCTGGAGCTTCGGCATTCACCGCACCGACAACCCGCCGG
>CAZEZD010000100.1:3403-8898 GCA_964516115.1 uncultured Hyphomicrobiales bacterium | reverse complement strand
CAGGCTGCACGAAGCGGCCGTCAGGGCGTCCACCATCGGGGCGGCCGATGCGGCCATCGGGACGACGACCGTCAGGCTGTACGAAGCGGCCGTCAGGGCGTCCACCATCGGGGCGGCCGTCGGGACGCCGGCCGTCAGGCTGCACGAAGCGGCCGTCAGGGCGTCCACCATCGGGCCGGCCGAAGCGGCCATCAGGACGCCGACCATCGGGCTGGATGCCGCGCCCATCGGGCTGGCCGAAACGGCCGTCCGGTCGACGACCATCCGGCTGAACGAAACGCCCGCCTGGGCCACCGGGAAGGAGAGCGCCGCCGGGCGAGCCGGGCAAGGGTCTGCCGGTACCGGGTCCGCCGGGGCCGCCTGGCCGAACGAAACCGGGACCACCACCAGGACCAGGACGCCCGATGCCTGGACGCGGACCGACGGGCGGACGGATCACCACGGGCTCGCGGCGCGGCCGCACGAAGCGATGAACGACGATGGGGGCTGCGATCAGCGCGGCGGCCCCGACCATCGGGAGAACGCCCCACTGGGGCGGAGGCGGAGGCGGCAGGACATAGACCGGCGCCACCGGCGGCCCGAGGTAGTACGGGGCGACGATCACCACGTCGTCATAGAAGGAGGGCGGCGCCTCCTCCCAGTAGTCCGGTTCGTAGACGACCTCGACCTCCGGCAGGGGCGGCGGAATGTCATCGTAGATCACCTCGTCGAAGGCCGGCGGCGGCGCGACCGGCGCGGACAGGCGGCCGAGGCGCAGGCGCGCTTCCTCGGCATGCGGCCCCCGCGGATAGGTCCGCAGATAGGTCCAGTAGGCCTGCGGCGAGTTCGTCCGCACCGTGCGCCGCCACACATGGGCCTCGCGCTTGGTGGCCAGCAGGCGCTTGACGCGCTGCGCCAGCGGATCGCCCGGGTAGACCCTCAGGAAGGCCTGATAGCCCTCGATCGTGTCGCGCTCGATGGCCAGGGCGTAGGCTTCCTGCGCCGACAGCCCTTCCATCGGCCGTTCCGCCGCGGGCGGCGGGGGCGGCGGGGTCGTGCCCGTCGGCTGTTCCTCGCCGGCGTTCAGCACCGGAACGGGAGGCGCGAGGCGGGCCGTCTCCCAGGGCGTGTCGCGGCCGTTGGTCAACTGGTGAACGCGCAGGCGGGCGCGGGCCATCGCCTGGTCCACCGGCAGGCCGGGGGCGCTGAGCTGCTCGGCCAGCGCCGTGGCGAAGTGCCCGTAGGCCGCGTCGTTCGGCGCGGAAACGGCGCCGGGGGCGGCCGCCGAGGCGATCAACAGGCCGGGGGCGGTGTCCAGCAGTCCGATGCCCGGACGCACCGGCGCACCGACATCGGCAAAGGGATGCTGGCGCGAAACGTCGAGCAGGACGAGCTTGGCGCGGGAGGGGATGGCGGCCAGCGCGCGCACCACGTCATTGAGGCGGATACCGCCGATCGGCACGTCGCTCTCGCCCTGGATCACCGCGTCGGACGGCAAGAGATAGCTGTCGCTCTCATGCTGCAGGCCGAGGCCGGACAGATAGACGACGGCGACGGTGTCGGGGCCGGCCTCGCGCAACTGGGCGATGAAATTGGCGATGGCCTGACGGAGTTCGGCCTGGGGCAGGTCCGCGCCCTCGACGGTCGAGAAGCCGAGATCGCGCAACGTGCGCGCCATGAGGCCCGCATCGTTCAGGGCATTGGGCATGGGATTGGTCTGATAGGCACCCGTACCGAGAACCAGCGCAAGGCGTGTTTCGGTCTGGGCATGGGCCGATGCGATCATCAGCATCGAGGCGGCGAGAAACCCGAGGAAACGGCGGACCATGCAAGACCTCCAGACCGGGCAACGCCCGGCGAACCACGGCAAGGATGATGCCGGGAAAACGGGGCGGAATATAGACTGCCTACGCCCCCGGCCCGCCCGGCGTCTTGCGCAGGATCAAACGCGTTGCCGCACTGCGGCCCTGAGCACCGGCAGCAGGTCGGAATCGAACCAGGGATGGCGCTTCAGCCAGCCGGAATTGCGCCATGACGGGTGGGGCATAGCGAAGACGGCGGGAATGGCGCCCGCCTCGAGGATGGCCCGCCAGTTGGCGACGGTTTCCGTGAGCGAGGGGCGCCGCAGGCCGCCGAGGCCCAGCCTGTCGAGATGGTAGGCCTGGGCCGTGGCGCCGACGGCAAGCACCAGGTCGATCTGCGGCATGGCGGCCATCAGTCGGTCGTGCCAGGCGGCGCGGCACTCGCGGCGCGGCGGCAGATCGCCGCCCTTGGCATCGTGCCCCGGAAAGCAGAATCCCATGGGCACAATGGCGATCCGGTCGCGATCATAGAAGGTCGCCGCGTCGATCCCCATCCACGCGCGCAGCCGGTCACCGGACGGATCGGTGAACGGGCGACCCGAGGCATGGACCCGGGTTCCCGGCGCCTGTCCGGCGATGAGGATGCGCGCCGTCGCCGAGGGCCAGGCGACGGGACGCGGTTCGTGCGGCAGCGGCGTTCCGCGCGGGGTCTCCACGCAGATGCGGCAGGCGGCGATGGCGCGTGTCAGGTCGGTCAGGCTCTCCACGCGCCCTGTCTATCACGCCGATGCGCTGGGCCGCGCGGCCATGGCGGCATGCCAGCGCTTCAGGTCGACGAAGTCGTCCGGCACGGCGACCCGAGTCGGCTTGAGGAAGTCGATGCCGATCATGCCGGTGATGTCGGCATTGGTGAAGCGGTCGCAGCAGATGAAGTCGCGCCCCTTTAGATGGCGGTCGAGGAAGGCGAGTTCATCGATGATGCGTCCCTTGTTGACCTCGCCCCATTCCCTCACCTGCGGCACCTCCATCGCGGCCATGGCCGGATGCAGGTGGCGGAAGGCCGAGGCGATGGTGGAGAGCAGGTTCAGCTCCATGCGGCGCGACCACATCTCGATCTCGCCGATCTCCTTCGGCGTGCGGCCGAACAGGTTCGGCTCCGGGTGCAGCGCCTCGATGTAGCGGCAGATGGCCACGGATTCGCACAGCACCGAGCCGTCGTCGAGTTCCAGAGCCGGCGTGCGCTGGCGCGGATTGACGGCGGCGTAGCTCTCAGACTTCTGCTCCATCTTGCCGAGGTCGATGGTCACCTTTGGGATGTCGATGCCCTTCTCGGCGAGAAAGACGCGCACGCGGCGCGGATTGGGGGCAAGCGGCGTGTCGTAGAGCTTCATGGCGTTTCCTCCTCCGGAGATGCTTGTTGTCGTGTAACAGCACCATGGGAGAAGGAACCGGTCAAGCCAGCGAGACGGCAGCAGACCAGACCCCCGCGGGACTCTGGTCGAAGGGTCAGCGGCGCGGTCCGAACAGCGCCCGGCGCAGCGCGCCGACGTTCTGGGCCTCGACCGGGGCCGGGGCTTCCTCGGCCAGCGGCACATGCGGCTGGGCGGCGAGCGAGGGGCTGGCGATGGCCGGCAGGGCCTCCATCACGCGCTCGGAGGGGAAGGTCACCGTCACCTCGGTGCCGACGCGCACCGTCGACTTCAGCGTGAAGGTGCCGCCGTGCATGGAGACGAGCCCTTGGACGATGGGAAGCCCAAGGCCCGTGCCCTGCTCGGCGCTCTTGATGGCGTTCGACCCCTGGCCGAAATTCGACAGGACGATGGGGATCTCGTCCTCGGGAATGCCGGCCCCGGTGTCCTTCACCGACACATATTGTCCGCCCGAGGCAGTCCAGCCGACCTTCAGCGTGATCTCTCCGCCAGCCGGGGTGAACTTGATGGCGTTCGACATCAGGTTCAGCACGATCTGACGGATGGAGCGCTCGTCGGCCCACAGTTTCGGCATGTCGGGCTCGAAACGCTCGACGATGGTGACGCCCTTGTTCTTGGCGCGCACCTTGAGCAGGTGGTGGCAGTCCTCGACCACGAAGGCGAGCGTCAGCGCCTCCTCGTTGAGGTCGTAGCGCCCCGCCTCGATCCGCGACAGGTCGAGGATCTCGTTGATCAGCGACAGGAGGTGCTGCCCCGAGGAGTGGATGTCGCCGGCATATTCGGCATATTGCGGCGAGGAATGCGGCCCGAACATCTCGCCCTTCATCACCTCGGAGAAGCCGAGGATGGCGTTAAGCGGCGTGCGCAGCTCGTGGCTCATCTGGGCGAGGAACTGCGACTTGGCGACATTGGCCATCTCGGCATTGCGCCGCGCCTCGTCGGAATTGGTCTTGGCGGTCTCCAGCTCGCCGATCAGCGCGTCCTTCTCGGCCCGCGCCTCGATGGTGGCGAGGTTGGTCTGGTAGAGCCGCGCCGAGATGATGGCGAAGAACAGCAGCGTTCCCACCGCCATGGCCGCGAGAACCGCGCCCTGCATGCCGTGCAGCAGCAGGAAATAGGCGATCACCACCACCGCGACAGGCAGCGAGGAGGCGAAGACGGCGACCGGAACGGTCGAGCCGATCATCGCGGAGACGGCGACGACGATCAGCATGCCGACCAGCAGGAAGGTGCTGGCCTCCGCCGCAGCCGAGCGCATGACGATCATCAGCGCCAGCACCCAGGCAAGGCCCAGGACTGTCTCGGCGAGGACGAAACGCATGCGCCATGACTGGAGGTCGGCCTTGTCCGGCGGCACCTTCAGGAAGGCGCGGGCCATGAGAACGCAGAAGCCGTGGGAGGCGAGCACCACGCCGCCGCCTGCAGCCCCCATGACGGGATTGGTGACCCAGCCGGCAACCCATCCGGTGGCGACAGCGATGAGGGCGACGGCGATTCCCGCGGACAGCTTGTTCTGCGCGAAGACGCGCATCAGTTCGTATTCGAACGAGCGCTTCGTGCCGGTGGTGGACGTCAGGCGGTCGCGCGCGTCGCGAACCTGGCGCACGACGCGCTTGCGGCTCTGGGCGTGCTCGCGCGCGCGCTCGGCTTGCCGCTCCTCGGCCCGCCCGTCTGCCGCCTCAACGCCCATGCCAGGGCACCTCTCCAACGCAACGCCACAACGTCCGAAATGTGGCAGGATTTGATTAACGGCGGGTCGAAATCCATGGTAAACGAACCATGAACGTCGCGTCCCGCCGACGAATCGAAGCCCGACCCGCACCATGCTTGCCGGTTCCCTGCTGCGCTTCTCCCGCTTCCGCAGCCTGCGGCCCAACCGTGCCTTTCTCTGGCTCGCGCTGGCGGTGGCCGCTGTCACCGCCCTCGCCGTCTGGCAGGCTCTGCATGGCGGCAAGCCGGGCCTGACGATCAACGGCCACGCCCGCATCGTCGACGGCGACAGCCTGGTGGTCGCCGGCGTCGAGATCCGCCTCTTCGGCATCGACGCGCCGGAACTCTTCCAGCGCTGCACGCGGGAGGGACGGGAGGTGCGCTGCGGACGGGAATCGGCGCGCTCCCTGATTGCGCTGGCCGCCGGCCAGCCCCTCTCCTGCGAGCGGCGGGACATCGACCGCTTCGGGCGGACCGTCGCCGTCTGCAAGGTCGATGACGTCGACCTTGGACGGGCCCAGGTCGTGGCGGGACAGGCGGTCGCCTATGGCGCCTATTACCAGGACGAGGCCGC
>CAZEZD010000100.1:0-3393 GCA_964516115.1 uncultured Hyphomicrobiales bacterium | reverse complement strand
GCATGGACTGTGGGCCGGCGAGTTCGTGCGCCCGCGCGAGTGGCGCGACCGCCACCGCCCGGGCGCGTCCCCGGAGAGCTGATACCCTTCCTCTAAATGCCTCTGATCCCGTCACTTTCGGGACAAAGTAACCTTGCGTTAACCATGAATGGCCAGAGTGTGGCGGCGAGCGATGCGCCTCGCGCCCGGTTCTTCACATGGCTGCGACGCCGCTCGACCTTCTCTGGCCTGTCCTGATCGCGCTCTGCGTCTTTCTGGTTCTCGCCGGTCACGTGACCGTCGAGAGCGGACTGGTGCGCGCCAAGCACAGCGTCAACGCGGCGGCCAAGGCGCTGGTCCAGATCGGCATCGCCGTGCTGGCCGTCTGGTTCGCCGGGTTCGGCATCATGAATGCCGGCGGGCCGCTGGCGGGCGACGGGCCGTTCATGCCGTCCGACGGCGGCAGCGAGTTGATCCTCGCGATCGTCATCGCCTGTGCGGCCGCGACGCTGCTGTCCGGACCTCTCGCCGAGCGTACCACCCTGCGCGGCTATGCGGCCTTCGTTGCCGTCTTCTCCCTCGCCGTCTTTCCCGTCATCGTCCACTGGGCCTGGGCGCAGGGCGAGACGCCCGGCTGGCTGCGGGGACTGGGCTTCATCGACCTCGCCGGAGCCGGGGTCATTCACGTCGCCGGCGGCGCCGCAGCCCTCGCGGCGGCGCTGTTCGTCGGTCCCCGCACGGGCCGCTTTGCGGGAACGCGCCGCGTCCTCGTGGTCCAGAGCCAGAGCTTTCCCTTCGCGGCGCTCGGCGTGATGCTCCTGTGGCTCGGCTGGTTCGGCATCGCCATCAGCCAGGCCATGGCCGCCGGCCTCGCCCTCGCCCCGGTGGTCATCAACCTGATCCTCGCCGGCGCCGGCGCGATCCTCGCGACCTTCCTTGCCAACCAGATCCGCCCCGCCACCGTCAACGTCGTCCACATCATCCACGCGACGATCGCCGGGGTCATCGCCGCCTCGGCGGCTGCCCACCTCCTCCACCCGCTCGGAGCCATAGCCCTCGGCATCGGCGGCGCGGCGGCGAGCCTTGCCGGCACGAAGCTGCTGGAACTGATGGAGATCGACGATGCCCTTGGCCTCGCCCCGGCCCATCTGTTTGCCGGAGCTCTCGGCGTTCTCGCCGTCGCTGCCTGCCGGCCCGAGACCCTGGCGACCACGCTGGCCATCCAGACCGCTGGCCTGCTCGCCATCGTCGCATGGTCGGTCGCGGTCATGGCGGCCGCAGCCCTGGCGCTGCGCCTCGTGATGCGCGTCAGGGTCGGCGCGGAGGACGAGCGCATCGGCCTCAACGTCACCGAACACGCCATGACCACCGACGTCGCCATGCTGGTGAGCCAGCTCGGCGCCCTGACGATGAATTCAGGCTCCTTCGCCTATCTCGAGGCGGATTCAGATGGCGAACTCGGCCAGATTGCCCGCGAATACAATCGCGCCATCGACATCTTCCAGGCCCAGATCAAGGGCGTGAAGGAAAAGCTCAGCTTCGCCGAGGTGGCGGCGGAGCGTGCGAGCGATGCCAATGCCCACCTCGCCGCCGAGGTGCAGGCGCGCGACGAAAAGCTGGAGGCGGCGACGCGCGAGGTCGCTTTCCTGACCCAGGAGGTCAGCCGCGCCCTCATCGCGGTGGAGACGCTGAAGGGGGTGCGGGCCGGCCTCCTCCGGCTGATCGGCCGCACCTTCCGCCAGCCGATCGAACGCCTGCACCTGATGGCGCGGCGCGCCGCGTCCAGCCGCAACGCCGCCGACATCGATGCGCTGATCGAGGCGGCGCGGGAGGAATCGGCCCGCCTCGCCCGCCGTCTCGCCGATGTACTCGACTACGCACAGGCCTCCGCCATCGAGACGCCGCCCGCCGGAGACCAGGCACCGGTGGAGAAAATCATCGGCGAGATCAACCTGCTCTATCGCCCGCGTGCAGAGTCCGAGGGCATCAAGCTCCGCGTTGTCTGGACACCGGAGGTTTCCACCATGGTCGCCAACAGCGTCGCCATGAGGAAGATCATGGGCGAGATGGTCGGCCACGCGATCAAGACCACCTCGCGCGGCGGCATGGTCAATTTCTCCACCAAGCAGGGGGCCGCCGGTGAACTCGTCATCGACGTCACCGATTCCGGCCGCGGCGTCTCGCCCGGCGAACTGGCACATGCCCTCGACCCCCTCGGGCAGGATCAGGCCGCGCACGAGGATGGCGAACTGGGGCTCGCCCTGGTCAAGAGGCTCGTCGACCTGCATGGCGGAACGCTCACCATCCGCTCGAAGCCGGGCATCGGCACGCAGGTGCGCGCAACCATCAGGGCGGACCATCTCCGCAAGGCGCTGTCGCTGGCGAGCTGATGCGCGCCCGCCGGCGCGGCTCGCCCGCATGCCTCTCCTCTCGACCTGACCGGCCGGATGCGGCATGGTCCGCCCTCCCGCGATCCTGCGCATTGCCGAGCCGACACGCCGACCATGGCCAATCATCTCTTCGACCTCGTCCGCCTCTTCGGAACAGAGCCCGCCAAGACCTTCATCGAGACCGAGGACGGCACCGTCTTCACCTATGATGATCTCTTCGCCGCCACGGGACGCTTCGCCAACGCGCTGGTGGCGAGCGGGGTGAAGCCGGGCGACCGGGTGGCGGTGCAGGTAGAAAAATCGCCGGGGGCGATCTTCCTCTATCTCGCCTGTGTCCGCGCCGGCGCCGTCTTCCTGCCGCTCAACACCGGCTACACACTCGCCGAGATCGAGTACTTCCTGTCGGATGCGGAACCCTCACTCGTGGTCTGCGATCCGGGCAAGCGCGAGGGCATCGCCGAGGTCGCGGCGCGCACGGGCGTTCCGGCCGTCGAGACCCTCGGACGCGGCAAGGACGGCTCGCTCTGGAACAAGGCGAACGCTCAGACGCCGGTCTTCGACACGGTGTCGCGCGGCGCCGACGACCTCGCCGCCATTCTCTACACGTCGGGGACCACCGGGCGCTCGAAGGGCGCCATGCTCACCCACGACAACCTCGCCTCCAACGCCCTGACGCTGAAGGACTCCTGGAAATTCACGCGCGACGACGTGCTGCTGCACGCCCTGCCGATCTTCCACACGCACGGGCTCTTCGTCGCCACCAACACCATCCTCATGGCCGGCGCCTCCATGCTGTTCCTGCCGAAGTTCGATGCCGACAAGGTGTTCGAGCTGATGCCGCGGGCGACCTGCATGATGGGCGTGCCGACCTTCTACGTCCGCCTCGTGCAGGATGCGCGTCTCACGCCCGACGCGACGCGCCACATGCGCCTGTTCATCTCGGGATCGGCGCCGCTGCTGGCCGAGACGCACCGCGCCTTCCGCGAGAAGACCGGCCAGGCGATCCTCGAGCGCTACGGCATGA
>CAZEZD010000099.1:0-8916 GCA_964516115.1 uncultured Hyphomicrobiales bacterium | reverse complement strand
TCGACCCGCCCGACGCCAAGGACCACGACGACGCCGTCCACGCCGAGCCCGATCCCTCCGAGGACAATGCCGGCGGCTTCATCCTTACCATCGCCATTGCCGACGTGGCGGCCTATGTGCGCCCGGGCACTGCGCTTGACCGCGAGGCGGCGATCCGCGGCAATTCGGTCTATTTCCCTGACCGCGTCGTGCCGATGCTCCCCGAACGCATCTCCAACGACCTGTGCTCGCTGAAGCCCCGCCTGGACCGACCGGCTCTCGCCTGCCGCGTCGTCATCCGCGCCGACGGTCGCCGCAAGTCGCATTCCTTCCACCGCATCATGATGCGCTCGGAGGCCAAGCTCGCCTACGCGCAGGCCCAGGCCGCCATCGACGGCCATCCCGACGAGACGACCGCAGACCTCGTGGAACCAATCCTCAGGCCGCTGTGGGACGCCTATGCCGCCCTGAAGCGGGCGCGCGACGACCGCGAGCCTCTCGACCTCGACCTGCCGGAACGCAAGATCCTGCTGAAGCCCGACGGCACGGTGGACCGGGTGGTGATCCCCGAGCGGCTGGACGCCCACCGGCTGATCGAGGAGATGATGATCCTCGCCAATGTCTGCGCCGCCGAGACGCTGGAAAAGCACCGCACGCCCTGCATGTACCGCATCCATGACGCGCCGAGCATGGAGAAGCTGCTGGCGCTGAAAGAGTTCCTGAAGACCCTCGACATCGCGCTGCCGAAGGCGGAACTGCTCCGCCCCTCGAACTTCAACCAGATCCTCGCCCGCGCGAAAGGAACCGACTCCACCGAGCTCGTGAACCAGGTGGTGCTGCGCTCGCAGTCGCAGGCGGCGTATTCGCCCGAGAACATCGGCCATTTCGGCCTCAATCTCAGGCGCTACGCCCATTTCACCTCGCCGATCCGCCGCTATGCCGACCTCATCGTCCATCGCGGGATGATCAAGGCGCTCGGCCTCGGCGAGGACGGTCTCACTGAAGGCCAGGCCGCGGCCCTCGCCGAGATCGCCGCCGAGATCTCCGCCGCCGAGCGCCGCGCCATGGCGGCCGAGCGCGAGACAATCGACCGGCTGATCGCCGCCCATCTGGCGGAGCGGGTGGGCGACATCTTCGGCGCCCGCATCTCCGGCATGACCCGCTCCGGGCTCTTCGTGAAGCTCGACGACACCGGCGCCGACGGCTTCGTACCGGCATCCACCATCGGCGGCGACTATTTCCGCTACGAGGAGGGCCAGCAGGCGCTGGTGGGGACCCGGACGGGCGAGACCTACCGGCTCGGCGACGCCGTCACCGTCCGGCTCGTGGAGGCGGCGCCGGTAGCCGGAGCCCTGCGATTCGAACTGATGAGCGATGGGCGCGTCGGCCTTGCGCCGGGCAAGCGGCCGGCGCACATAACCCGCAAGGCGCGCGACGACGGTTTCACCGACGGCCGGCGCGCGAGGCCGGGTGATCGGCCTTCCAAGCCCCCGTGGAAGAAGAAAGGCCGCCGATGACCGTGCAGATTCTGACCGGACAGGCCCTTGCAGAGGTGGTGCGCCCGAAGCGCGATCTGTGGGGGGCCGTCAGGCGCGGCATGCGCTGCCGCTGCCCCGCCTGCGGCGAGGGACGGCTGTTCACCTCCTATCTGAAGGTCGCCCCGCACTGCGATTCCTGCGGCGAGGCGCTGCATCATCATCGCTCCGACGACGCTCCGCCCTATGTGACCATCATGATCGTCGGCCACGTGATCGTGCCGCTGCTCCTGTGGCTCGAACTCGCTTATGAGCCGGCCCTGTGGGTCCACTTCATCCTCTGGCTGCCGCTCACCCTCGCGATGAGCCTGGCGTTGCTGCCGCCGGTGAAGGGCGCCATCGTCGGCTACCAGTGGGCGCTGCGCATGCACGGCTTTGACGAGAACAGCGCCGAATCCAGACAGGGACCCAATCCGTGAGCGACAAGGGCATTGCACTCGCCGAGCGACTGACGAAGACGGAACGCGAAACGCGCTGGGCCAACCAGAAGCCGGTCGACGCCGCCACCCTCATCCTTATCGACCGCTCGGGCCACAAGCCCAAGGTTCTGATGGGCAAGCGCCGCCACGACCTGAAGTTCATGCCCGGCAAGTTCGTGTTTCCCGGTGGCCGCCGCGACCCTGACGACCGCGCCATGCCGGTGTCCGGCACGCTGCACGATCGCGCCCAGGCCCGCCTGATGTCGCGCGTGCAGCGTCCCTCCATGTCGCGCGCCCGCTCGCTGGCGCTGACCGCCATCCGCGAGACCTGCGAGGAGACCGGTCTGCTGCTCGGCACCCGCGACGCCGGCAAGCCGGAGGTCGTGCCCAAGGGCTGGGAGGCCTTCGCCGAGCATGGCGTCTTCCCGGATCTGGAGTCGCTCCACTTCGTCGCCCGTGCGATCACCCCGCCGCGCCGGCCGAAGCGTTTCGATACGCGGTTCTTTGCCTGCGACGCCGACCATGTCGCCCACCGCATCGAGGGCGTCGTGGGTCCGCATGCCGAGTTGACCGAACTCAAATGGCTGACCCTCGACGAGGCGCTGCACGAGGATCTGCCGACCATCACCACGGTGGTCCTTGAGGAACTCGGCGACCGGATTTCCAAGGGCTTCTCGCCGCTCCTGCCCGTGCCGTTCTATTTCATGGTGCGCAAGGAGTTCCGGCGCGAGGTCCTCGACTGAAGTCAAGCGGTCGTGATTTGAGGCAGCGCAAGGACCCTGATTAGAAACGGTCTAATCAACCGCTGCGGCGTCCTGCCGCACAGGGGTCCGTCATGATCAAGCCTTGGCTGCTGCGTTTTCACCGCTGGCTCACCCTCGTCTTCGCTCTGCCGCTGGCGGTCATCGTCCTCTCGGGGCTGATCCTCTCCTTCGAGCCGATGGCCCAGGTCACCGCCGGCAAGCCGGGATCCCTGACCGCGGACCGGATCGTTGAACTGCTTGGCCGCCATGATCCCGAAGGCAAGGCGAGGTCCCTCGCCTACCGTGCCTATGAGGGCCGCCTCTCCATCGGTGGTGTGAGGCCCGACGACACCATCGACGTCGACGTGCGCACCGGCGCGGAACTGACCGAGGACGGCACCCTCTCCAATCTCTTCTATTACTGCCGCGTCCTGCACGAGACCCTGATGCTGGACCTCGGCTGGCTGGTCCACGCCTCGACCATCGCGATGATCGTCCTGATGGTGCTCGGCATCGCCATGGGCTGGCCGCGCTTCGCCAACACCCTGTCCGGATGGCACAAGGGCATGGCCTGGGGCCTTCTGCCGCTGCTCGTCCTCAGCCCGCTGACCGGGCTCTTCCTCGTCTGGGGCGTCAGCTTTACCGGCTCGCCTCCCCCGGCTGCCCGCACGACGGCGCTGTCGATGGTGGACGTCGTACGCAAGGTCGGCGCTGAGCACGACCTCTCCGGCCTTGTCTGGCTGCGCGGCCGGGCCGGTCGCCAACTCGCGCGGGTGGTCGTCGACGGCGAGTACCGTGTCTTCACCGTCTCGGCCGAGGGCGTCGCCCCGACGACGCGCAACTGGGTGCGGATCTGGCACGAGGGCAATTTCGCCGGCGTCTGGTCCGCCCTGATGAACGTCGTCATCTCCTTCGCACTGGTCGGCCTGATGGTCACCGGACTCATCATCTGGGCGCGCCGCCGCTTCCGCAAACGCCGGCCACGGCCGGCCCGCACCGGCGCTGCCGTCGGCACGCCGGCCTGACGCGCCAATTCGGCGCTTGTCATCGGCGCGTCTCACCTTCATGGGAGGCGGCCTGATGACCGCCCCCAGCGCCACCGACCATTTCTCCCGCCAGACCATCGCCTCGCTCGGCGCGGCGATCGCCTGCATCGTCACGGTCGGCATCGGCCTATCGCTGTCGATCCCGCTCCTGTCCTTCGCCCTCGACGCCAAGGGCGCCTCGCGCACCCTCATCGGCCTCAACACGGCGATGGCCGGCGTCGCCACCATCGCCTGCGCGCCCTTCATCTCCGGCTGGGCCCGCCGCTTCGGCGTCCACGCGCTGCTCGTTGGCGCAACGGTGCTCGCCGGCGTCAGCCTCCTGGCCTTCTACGTTGTCGAGCCGATCTGGGCCTGGTTCCCGCTGCGCGTCGTCTTCTCACTGGCGCTGACGGTGCTCTTCGTTCTGTCGGAGTACTGGATCAACGCGGCAGCGCCCGAGCATCGCCGTGGCCTCGTCCTCGGCGTCTATGCGAGCGCGCTTTCCATCGGCTTTGCCGCCGGACCCTATGTTCTGATCCTGCTCGGTGCGGAGGGACCTGCCCCCTATCTCGCCGGCGCTGCGCTCCTCGTCGTCGCCATGCTGCCGGTTCTGCTGGCGCGGGCGATGGTCCCGGTCATCGACGACCAGCCCTCCTCAGGATTCGTCACCTTCCTGTGGGCGGCGCCGGCAGCGACCCTCGCCGCCCTCGTCTTCGGCTCGGCCGAGACCGGCGCCTTCGCGCTGCTGCCGCTCTACGGCACGGCGATCGGGCTCGACGTTGCAGGCGCCGCCACGCTGGTGTCGCTGATGTCGCTCGGCAATCTCGCCTTCCAGGTACCCATCGGGCTCATCGCCGACCGCATCGACCGTCGCAAGGTGCTGCTGGCCTGCGGGCTCGTCGGCGCGGCCGGCATGCTGATCGCGACCTTCGTGACGCTCCCCGTCGGCTGGCTGCGCGTGCTGCTTTTCGTGTGGGGAGGCATCGTGGCCGCGCTCTACACGGTCGGCCTCGCCCATCTCGGCAGCCGCTTCCGCGGCGCCGACCTCGCCCAGGCCAACGCCGCCTTCGTCGTCATGTATTCGGCCGGCCTGATGATCGGACCGCCGCTCGCCGGCTTCGGCATGGACCTGTGGCCGCCGCACGGATTGATGGCGACCTTCGCGGGCCTGTTCTGCCTCTATGTCGGGGTCGTCGCCTGGCGGATGCGCTATAGTTGAGCGTTCGCGGACCCTGGCCGTGGCGACATCGCGTCGGTCCGGCGCTATACTGACGTGTCTCTGTCAGTATCTCAGGATCACCGGGTCATGACACGTCCCCGCATCGGGCTGGCGCTGGGCAGCGGGTCTGCGCGTGGATGGTCGCATATCGGCGTCATCGACGCTCTGGCCGAGGCCGGCATCGAACCGGACATCGTGTGCGGAACCTCCATCGGCTCGCTCGTCGGCGCCGCCTATGTCGCGGGGCAGCTGACCGCCCTGCGACAGTGGGCGATGGCCGCGACATGGCGCGAGATCGTCGGACTGATGGATGTCCGCCTGTCGGGGGGTGGGCTGATCGACGGCAAGCAGATCGTCGCGTTTCTTCAGGGGCTCGGCATCGACGGACAGATCGAGAGCTGTCCCCAAAAATACGCGGCCGTCGCCACGGACCTCGCCACCGGCCGCGAGATCTGGCTGCAATCCGGACCGATCCTCGATGCCGTGCGCGCCTCCATCGCATTGCCCGGGATCATCAGCCCGGCCAGGATCGGCGACCAATGGCTGGTGGACGGCGGCCTTGCCAACCCGGTACCGGTCTCGGTCTGCCGTGCCCTCGGGGCGGACGTGATCATTGCGGTCAATCTCAACGGCGACCTCGTCGGGCGACGCTTCGACAGCGAGCCCTCCGCTGCGGCCATGCGTCCGCCTATTCCGAACGAGCACCTCGATCGTATCCTGCGGCAACTGCCGGAGGCGCTGCGCGAGCAGGCGACGCAGCTGATCCCGCGGCTGTCCCCGCGGGGGCCGTCCACGCCGGGATATTTCAACGTGATCGCCAATTCCATCAACATCATGCAGGACCAGATCACCCGCACCCGTCTTGCGGGCGAGCCACCCCATGTGATGCTCGTGCCGCGGCTGCGCGACATCGGGCTGCTGGAGTTCAACCGTGCCAACGAGGCGATCGCCGAAGGGCGCGCCTGCGTCGAGCATGCGCTGCCAATGCTGCAGCGGTACGTGTAGAGGTCTAGACGATCACCACCGGCTGGGCGCGGCCAGGATGCGTCGCCCACTGCGTCGAGGACAGGCCGAGCAGCAAGGCCGGACCGGACAGCTGTTTTTTGATGTCCTACATCAAGAAATTACAATAATATTCTGATCTGACGTCGTCATTTTTTCTCTCACGAGGCGCGCCATTCTCCCGCCCGCCCGCGCCTCACTCAACCGTCACGCTCTTGGCAAGGTTGCGCGGCTGGTCGACATCCGTGCCCATCTCGACGGCCGTGTGATAGGCGATGAGCTGGATCGGCACCGAATAGACGATCGGCGCGATGGTCGCCGGCACGTCCGGCATGACGATGGTCGCGACCGTATCGACCTCGGCATGCTCGGCCCCCTTCTCGTCGGTGACGAGGATGATCTGGCCGCCGCGCGCCGCCACCTCCTGCATGTTGGAGACGGTCTTCTCGTAGACCTTGTCGAAAGGGGCGATGACGATGACCGGCATGGCCTCGTCGATCAGCGCGATGGGGCCGTGCTTCAGTTCGCCCGCCGCATAGCCCTCGGCATGGATGTAGGAGAGCTCCTTGAGCTTCAGCGCGCCCTCCATGGCGATGGGATAGGAAGTGCCGCGCCCGAGATAGAGAACGTCGCGCACCTTCGACAGCATCTTGGCGATGCCGGCGATGTGGTCCTCCTGCTTCAGCGCCTCGTTCATGAAGCGCGGCGCCTCCATCATGGCGCGGACGAGATTGTCCTCCTCCTCGGCATTGACGAAGCCGCGCGCCTTGCCGGCGGCGATGGCCAGCGAGGCGAGCACCGCGAGCTGGCAGGTGAAGGCCTTGGTCGAGGCGACGCCGATCTCCGGTCCGGCCAGCGTCGGCATGACGATGTGGCTCTCACGGGCGATGGTCGAGGTCGGCACGTTGACGACGGCGAGCACGTGCTGGCCGTTCTCCTTGGCGTAGCGGAGGGAGGCCAGGGTGTCGGCGGTCTCGCCCGACTGGGAGACGACGATCATCAGCCCGCCGGGCACCATCGGCGTCTCGCGGTAGCGGAACTCGGAGGCGATATCGATATCCACCTGGATGCGGGCGAAGCGCTCGAACCAGTACTTGGCGGTCAAGCCCGCGAGGTAGGCCGTTCCGCAGGCGGCGATCGAGATGCGCGGCAGGGCGGCCCAGTCGAAGGGCAGGTCCGCCGGCAGGCGCACCTTGCCGTTGGCCATGTCGAGGTAGTGGGCAGTGGTACGCGCCACGACCTCCGGCTGCTCGTAGATCTCCTTGAGCATGAAGTGCTTGTGGTTGCCCTTGTCGACCAGGAAGGCGGTTGCCGAGGAGCGGATCACCGGCCGCTGCACCACGTGGCCGGCCTCGTCGCGGATCTCCACGGAATCATGGTCGAGGATGGCCCAGTCGCCCTCCTCGAGATAGGCGACGGCCGAGGTGAAGGGCGCCAATGCGATGGCGTCGGAGCCGAGATACATCTCGCCCTCGCCATAGCCCACCGCCAGCGGCGAGCCCTTGCGGGCGCCGATCAACAGGTTCTCGTTGCCTTCGAAGACGAAGGCGAGCGCGAAGGCGCCGCGCAGGCGCGGCAGGGCCGCACCAACCGCATCAACAGCGCTCAGGCCTTCCTTCATGCCTTGCCCGACCAGATGCGCCACCGTCTCGGTGTCGGTCTGGGTGGAGAAGACGACGCCCTTGGCCTCCAACTCCTGCCGGAGCTCGCGGAAATTCTCGATGATGCCGTTGTGGACGACGGCAACGCCCTCCGAGGCATGCGGATGGGCGTTGGTCTCGGTCGGTGCGCCATGCGTCGCCCAGCGCGTATGGCCGATGCCGATGGTGCCGGAGAGCGGCGACTTCGCAAGGACGGCCTCGAGATTCTTCAGCTTGCCCTCGGCGCGCCGACGGGTGAGCACGCCGTTCTCCAGGGTGGCGACGCCGGCGGAGTCGTAGCCGCGATACTCGAGGCGCTTGAGGCTATCGACGAGTTGGCCCGCCACGGGCGCCTTGCCGAGAATGCCGATGATTCCGCACATGCCTGTCGTTCTCCACGTCCCGTCCGGCGGCACCGCCGCACAGCGTCCGAATCCAGCGCTTATACGCCGCCACGACCCAAGGTGGGTTTAACGGCGCAGCCGCGCGGTCGCGAAATGAATTGCTGTGACGATGTGAGACAGGGGCAGTTTCCCAGAGGCCGGCGCCCCTCAGGCTTTCCCCTGTTCTCGCGCCTTGCGCGCCGCCCGCCGCGCCTTGTTGGCGCGGATCATCTCGGCCCCTCGCCCCGGCAGCCCCGCCTGCTTGGTGCGACCGAAGACGAGCGCACCTTCCTTCACGTCGAGCGTGATGGTCGAGCCGGCGGCAATCAGCACCTCGTTGCCGATGGGCAGGGGCGCGACCAGCGTGGAGTTGGAGCCGACGAAGACGTCGCGGCCGATGATGGTCGGGTTCTTGTCGGCGCCGTCGAAATTGCAGGTGATGGTGCCGGCGCCGATATTGGTGCCCTCGCCGACGGTGGCATCGCCGAGATAGGCGAGATGGTTTGCCTCGGCCTTCGCCCTCATGGTCGTGCGGTTCACCTCGACGAAATTGCCGATATGGACCTGCTCGCCGATGCGGCTCTTCGGCCGGATACGGGCGAAGGGGCCGATGATGGCGCCCTGCTCCACCACGCATCCCGCAAGATGCGAATAGGCCCGGATCACCACGTTGTCGGCAATCGTGACGCCCGGCCCGAAGACCACGTGCGGCTCCAGGGCGACATCGCGGCCGAACGCCGTATCGAAGGCCATGAACACCGTCTCGGGAGCCGTCATGGTCACGCCCCCACGCATCGCGGATTCGCGCAGCCGTCTCTGGGCGATGGCCTCCACCTCGGCAAGTTGCACGCGGTCGTTGACGCCCCTCACCTCTTCTTCCGGCGCCAGCACCACGGCCGTCGACAGGCCGTCGGCCCGGGCGATGGCGACCGCGTCGGTCAGGTAGAACTCGCCCTTGGCATTGGCGTTGC
>CAZEZD010000098.1:0-8928 GCA_964516115.1 uncultured Hyphomicrobiales bacterium | reverse complement strand
CTCTGGCCGCTGAAGCTGCGCACCTCGTCGAGCCACGAGGAAGGCGCCGAACGCGACTTCGCCGTGATGACGTCGGAGTTCATCGGCGCCAACGGCCGGGTCAAGAAGATCAGGTGCGTGCGCGTCGACGAGAAGATGCAGCCGATCCCGGGCTCCGAGTTCGACCTCAAGGCCGACCTCGTCCTGCTCGCCATGGGCTTCGTCAATCCCGTCCACGAGGGCATGGTCGAGAGCCTCGGCGTCTCGCTCGACGCCCGCAAGAACGTCGCCGCCAACGTCTCGGACTACCGGACCTCGGTGCCGAAGGTCTATGCGGCGGGCGACATGCGGCGCGGCCAGAGCCTCGTCGTCTGGGCGATCCGCGAGGGTCGCCAGGCGGCCCACGCCATCGACAAGGACCTTGTCGGCACGACCACCCTGCCGCGCTGAGGGATGACATCACCCCTGCCTCCGCGATAGCAAGGAGGCAGGGAGTTTCTCGATGTTCTTCGCAAGCGACAACGGCCTCGGCGCCTCCGACAAGGTGATGCAGGCGATATCAGCCGCCAATGGCGGCGCGCGCCTCGGCTATGGCAACGACGACGCCACTAAGGCGGTGGTGCAGAAGCTCTGCGACCTGTTCGAGCGCGACGTCGGCGTCTATATGGTTTCAACCGGCACGGCCGCCAACGGCCTCGCCCTCTCGACCATGACTCCGCCCTGGGGCATCGTGCTCTGCCACGACGAGAGCCATGTCATCGAGGACGAATGCTGCGGGCCGGAGTTCTTCACCGGCGGCGCCAAGCTGGTCGGCATCCCCGGCCGCGGCGCGAAAATCACGGCGGCTGCGCTCGAGGCGGCGATCGCCGGGCTCGGCCGCCGCGTGCCGCACAACGCGCCGATCCACGCCCTGTCGATCACCCAGTCGACCGAGCTCGGCCAGGTCTATGCGGTCGACGAGGTGAAGGCCCTGTCCGCCATCGCCCGCGCCAATGGTCTCGGCGTCCACATGGACGGCGCGCGCTTCGCCAATGCCGTCGCGGCGCTTGGCTGCACGCCGGCCGAGATCACCTGGAAGGCCGGCGTCGACGTGCTCTCCTTCGGCACCACCAAGGGCGGCGGCCTCGCCTGCGAGGCGCTGATCTATTTCGACCCGGCCAAGGGCGCCGAGATGGTCCGCCGCCGCATGCGGGCGGGCCATCTCCTGTCCAAGCACCGTTTCCTCGCGGCCCAGATGGACGCCTTCCTCGACGGCGGCCACTGGCTGGAACTCGCCCGCCACGCCAACGCGGCGGCGAAGCGTCTGGCGGATGGCCTCTCCGTCATCCCCGGCGTTCGCCTGCCCATCGTTCCACAGGCCAACGGCCTGTTCCCGATCATGCGGCAGGAGGTCGTCGACGCGCTCAAGGCGGAGGGCGCCGCCTTCTACCCCTGGCCGGACAGGGGCCTGCCGGAGGCCGAGCGGGCTCGCCCGGGCGAGCAGATGATGCGCCTCGTCACCTCTTTCGCCACCCGCGACGAGGAAATCGAGCGTTTCCTGGCCATTGCGGCCAAGGCGGCTTAGCCGCTGGCCGCCGAATAGGGCCAAGGACGGAAATCGGCCAGATCGTCGCAGATGCGCGGCTGACGTGCCGCGCAACCCTCTCGAAATCCTGCTGAAACACGGCCGCCCTGAAATCGCCGTTCTCCTTGCCGAAAGGTTGCCGCGGGGCAGTTGGGGAACAAGGACGCGAATTCGTGCGCCATTCATTGCTCATGGCAGTTGCCGCTGCCGCCATTACCGCCGGGATCGGGCCGCTGTCCGCCAATCCGTTGGCGGCGGGCCGACTGGTCACCCCTGCGGCGGAGGCCATCCCCGTCCAGTACTGGGGCGGCTGGGGTCCGCCGCGCGTCTATGACGATGACGACGATGAGCCGCCGGTCTATCGCCGCCGCTATGTCGAGCCGGAGATCGACGGGCCGATTCCCGCCGCCCAGGCCATCGCCATCGCCCGCTCCATGGGCCACCGCGCCATCAGCCGGCCGCGCCTCGCCGGTCGCGTCTGGGTCGTCGAGGCGGTCGGCAGCGCCGGCCAGCGCACCCGCGTCACCATCCACGCCTATTCCGGCGCGCCGATCAACATCCGCGAGCTGGAGCCCGGCGGCCAGCGTTTCCCGACGCCACCGGTCTGGCGCGACGAGAGGCCGAGCTTCGGGCGTGAGAGTGCGCCGCAGCCGGGGCTGCGCGAGGGCCGTATCGACCCCGACGCGCTGGATCGCCCGGAGCGTCCCGCGCCGCGGCCGCAGCCCAACATCACCGCCCGCATCGTACCGGTTCCGACCCCCCGCCCGAACATCGATGGCGATCTGGCCCCGCGCCCGCAGGTGGTGCCGCCGGTGATCCCGCCTGTCGCGAGCCCGCCTGCAATCGATGCTCCGGTCGCCCCGCCACCTGCGGCAGCCCTGCCGCCGCGCCGGGTCGATCCGCCATCGGCCGTGCCCGTTCCGGCGACGCCGCCGCTCAGCGTCGAGCCCACGACGCCCATCCCGCCGCCCGTCGGCGTTGTTCCGCAGGCCGAACCGCCTGCGGCGGCCATACCGCCGGCCTCCGAGGCCCCGCGCGAGGAGCCAGCTCCGGTGCAGGTCGAGCCGCCGCCCACAGCCGCAACGCCGGCCGCCCCCGTCGAGGAGCCCCCGGCCCCTGCAGCGGCCCTGCCCCCGGCGACGCCCGACCCGGCCCCCGAGCCCGCCCCGCCTGCCGTCGTGGTGGAGCCGCCGGCTGCGGCGAACCCCGTCGCGGAGCCTCCTGCGGCGGCGACACCGGCCCCTCCTGCCGAGACGGCGCAGAAGCCGGCCGATAGCGAGGGTGTTCTGATCGACGGCCGCTTCCTCGGTCCGAACGGCGAGCCCCTGCCGCAGGCCGGCGGTCCGCCGACGACGCCCGGCGTCCGTCAGGTGGCTCCCCCGGCCTCGAACTGAGGCCGGTGGCAACCTCTCCGCCGCATTCGTTCATGGCCGCAAACGACGAAACGCCCCGGTAATGCCTCACCGGGGCGTTCGTGCATCTCAGGAGGGGCCGTTGGAGGGCGGCCCTGCCGTCAAGACCGATGCGGTTCAGGCGGCCTGGCGGTTGGCCGTGCCTTCGATGACGCGGGCGCCCTCGCCGGTGCTGATGGCGATCTGCCGCGGCTTCATGGCCTCCGGAATCTCGCGGACGAGATCGACGTGCAGAAGGCCATGCTCGAGAACCGCGCCCTTGACGAAGACGTGGTCGGCGAGTTGGAAGCGGCGCTCGAAGGCGCGGGCGGCGATGCCCTGGTGAAGGTAATCGGGCTTGGCCTCACCCTCCCCGGCGGCCTTCTCGCCGCGGATGGTCAGGGCCTGCTCCTTCACCTCGATGGAGATGTCCTTGTCGGTGAAGCCGGCGACGGCCACCGAGATGCGGTAGGCGTTCTCGCCGGTCCGCTCGATATTGTAGGGCGGGTAGCTCTGCGTGGGGGCCTCGAGACCGGAGGTCTGGTCGAGCATCGAGAAGAGACGGTCGAAACCGACGGTCGAGCGATAGAGCGGAGCAAGATCGAAGCTGCGCATGGGATGTCCTCCTTCAAGCGACACCAAGAGTGACGTGGCCCGCCTGAAACGGCCGGGCCGAACGGTTCGTGCAGCCTCATCGGGCCTGCACGGAAGAAGAGTTAGGAAGGCCTCCGGAGCTTCGCAAGACCCCTGAAGGAGATCCCCGTGCGGATCGTGCTCGCCCGATGAAGCGCCGGTGAACGGCCGCTTCCGTGACGGTTCAGGGCGGTGCCCCCATATGGAGGGGGACGATGGACCGGCGCCTGCCCCTCCGGTCCTCCACCCTGGAAGAGGGCCGGCGAAAGCCGACCCGGGAAGCTTGATCATGCGCATGACCATGTCGCGCACGCCCGACCCCATTGGCGCGCCGCACCCTGTTAGCATGCCCCGGTCGTCGTCGGTATCCACGCTCGCGCTCGGCCTCGTCGCGGGAACCGCCAGCATGGTGCTCGCCGTCGCCCTCCTCGCCTGCGCCGGCGGCCTCGCCCGCGCAGCGGAGCCCGATCCTCAGCGCCGCGACCGGAGCGCGGCCGAGCGTCTCATCCCCGCCGGCGAGGTGAGCGGGCGACTGTCGCAGCGCGGCTATGCCGTCACCGACCCGGTGATCCGGCGCGGCAGCGCCTATCTCACCCACGGCACCGACAGGTACGGCCAGCGCCTGCGCCTGGTCATGGATGCCCGCAACGGCGAGATTGTCGGCCTGCGCGTCATCGGCGACGGCCGCCTGCCGCGCCGCGACGGCCCGGCCCGTCCCTGAGGGGTCGATCGTTCACCGTGACTGTCTTCGGCCGGCGCAGTAACCTTGCGGAACCAGCCATGGTGGAGAAGAGTTGATACCACGCACTGAGGAGGTGCCCATGCGCAAGACCTTGCTGACGACGGCTCTCGCCGCACTGTTCCCCGCGGCCGCCATGGCCATGGCCATGCCCGTGGCACCGCTGCCGGGGTCGGGCGATGGACTCATGATGCACGTCCAGGATTGCGGCCCGCCGATCCGGCGGATTGAGACCGATCCGAATACCGGCACGCAGACGCCGGTCTGGGTGCGGCAACCCTGCCCCCGCGTTCGCGGCGGCGGCTACTACGAGCGTCCTGCGCCGCGCGTTTACTATGGCGACCCGCCCGGCTATCGCCCCGCGCCGCGCTACTACGAGCGCCCTGCGCCGCGCTACTACGACGACGCGCCTGTCTATCGCCAGCGCCGCGCGCCGCCGCCTGGCTGGGAGCGCGATCCCTATACCGGCCGCGACGTGCGCATCCTGCGCTGATCCGTCGCTAAGGCTGTGTTAGCGAGGCGGGGGCATCCTGATGCTCCCGTCTTTCGATTCGCGAGTTGACCCGCCCGATGGATCTCGTCGCCCTGCCCGACAGGCCGATCCCCGCCGGCGTCCGCGCCGGAACCATCACCACGCCCGACCGGATCGCGATCCGCTACGCGCGATGGGAGGCGACCGGCGCGCCGCGACGCGGCACGGTGGTCCTCTGCCAGGGACGGGCCGAGTTCATCGAGAAATACTTCGAGGTGGTCGACGAACTGCGCGCCCGCGGCTTCGGGGTGCTGGCCTTCGACTGGCGCGGTCAGGGCGGCTCCGGCCGGCTCCTCTCCGACCTGCGCAAGGGGCACGTCCGGCGCTTCGCCGATTTCCAGATCGACCTCGACACGGTCATGTCGGTGGTCGGTCTTCCCGACTGCCGCCCGCCCTTCTACGCCCTCGGCCACAGCATGGGCGGCGCCGTCCTCATCGAGGCCGCGCACGGCGGCCGCACCTGGTTCGACCGGATGGTGCTGTCGGCGCCGATGGTGGCGCTGGCGCAGGTGCGCTCCCCCTCTCTCATCCGCCCGCTCGCCACCGCGCTGTCGCTCGCCGGGATGAGCGGCTCGATCGTGCCCGGCGGCTCCACCGCGCCGGTGGCGCTGAAGCCCTTCGAGGGCAATCCCGTGACCTCCGATCCGGTCCGCTACGCCCGCGCTGCGGCCTATGCCGAGGCGGATGCCCGGCTCGGCCTCGGCGCGCCGACGGTCGGCTGGCTGCGCGAGGCGCTGGCGGTCACGCGCCGCTTCGCACACCCGCTCTACACGCGGCCCATCCGCCAGCCGATGCTGCTGGTCGGCGCTGCCCGTGATCCCCTCATCGACACGCCCCGCGTCGAGGAGTTTGCCCGCCGGCTGAAGACCGGCAGCGCGGTGGTGATCCCGGGTTCGCGCCATGAGCCGCTGCACGAGCGCGACGAGATTCGCGCGCAGTTCTGGGCTGCCTTCGACGCCTTCGTGCCCGGCGAGCAGGCCTTCCTCTAGCCGGACAGGCCGTCAGGCGTTGAGGATCTCCAGCGCCTCGGCGTGGACACGCTTGTCGCCAGCCGCGACGATGCGTCCGCCGCCACCCGCAGGCCCGCCGTCCCAGGTCGTCACCACGCCCCCGGCGCCCTCGATGATCGGCACCAGGGCGGCGATGTCGTAGGCCTTGAGCCCGGCCTCGACCACGAGATCGACATGGCCGGCCGCCAGCATGCAATAGGCGTAGCAGTCGGCGCCGTAGCGGTAGGTGCGGCAGCGGGCCTCGACCGCATTGAACAACTGGCGCGTCTCCGCATCGAACAGCTTCGGCGAGGTAGTCATGATGGTCGCGGCTTCCAGCCCGGGGCAGGGCCGCGTCCTCAGGTTGCGCGCGCCCGCCGGTCCCTCGTAGCGGGCGGCCGCGCCGTCACCCCAGAAACGTTCGCCGATGAACGGCTGGTGCATCATGCCGAACACCGGAACACCGTGGCGGACGAGGCCGATCAGCGTTCCCCAGACCGGAATGCCGGCGATGAAGGCCTTGGTGCCGTCGATCGGGTCGAGCACCCAGACATGCTCGGCGCCGGCGTTCTCCTCGCCATATTCCTCGCCGACGATGCCGTGCTCCGGAAAGGTGCGCTTGATGAGGTGGCGCATGGCGGTCTCGCCGGCACGGTCGCCCTCCGTCACCGGATCGAACTGGCCGAGACCGGCCTTGTTCTCGACGCCGATTGAGGTGCGAAAGAAGGGCAGGATGGCCTCGCCGGACAGACGCGCGAGATCGCGCACGAAGCTCTCGAAATCGACGGCGCTCACGATGGGTGTCCTCTCCTGACCGGTGCCGCGAGCTATAGGCCGGGCAACCTGCAACCGCAACGCGGGGCGGCCCCTGCTCCCGGTTCCATGCAGCGGCACGGCCACAGGGGTGCCGCCACCCGCCTTGCTGCGGAAGGGACGCAAGGGCAGTGTCGCCGGCCGGAGGAAACACGTGTTCAGTTCAGTCCACGGCGCCATGAGCCGCCCGGCGGTCATCGCCCTCGTCGCGGTTCTCGCCACGGCGACCGCCGTCAGCCAGTTCTTCCGCAATTCGGTCGGGGTCATCGCGACGACGCTCGCCACGGAGCTGAAGCTCGACCCGGACGAACTCGGCCTCGTCGCCTCCAGCTTTTTCCTCATCTTCGCGCTGTGCCAGATCCCGGTTGGCGTCATCATCGATCGCTATGGTCCGCGCGCAGCGCTTCTCGGCTCCGCCCTCTTCGTCGTCGCCGGCTCGCTGGTCTTCGCCCTGGCGGCGGGACAGGCGGGACTGATCGCCGGACGCCTGCTGCTCGGCATCGGCTGTTCCACCTTCTTCATGGCGCCGCTGGTCATCTATGCGCGCACCTTCCCGCCCGCCGTCTTCGCCAGCCTTGCCGGCCTTCAGATCGCCATCTCCAGCATCGGCACGATCCTGGCGACCGCGCCGCTCGGCTGGATGACCGCCGTTTACGGCTGGCGCGCCGCCTTCGTGGTGGCAGCCCTGGTCTCCGCCCTGCTGCTCACCGGCATCGTCCTGGCCGTGCGCGGCCCCGGTGCCGGGCGCCTCGCCGGCAGGCCGGCGGAAACGATGCGCGAGGCCTTCGCGGGCGTGGGCGCCGTCATGCGCACCCGCGGGTTCTGGCCGCTGTTCCTGATGTCCTTCTCTACCTATTCCACCTTCGGGCTCATCATCGGCCTGTGGGGCGGTCCCTATCTCGCCCACGTCCACGGTGCAGGTCTCGCGGCGCAGGGGCGCGTGCTTTTCATCATGGCGATGGCGCAGGTGATCGGCACGCTGGCCTGGGGCTACGCCGACCGTTTCGTCGGCGCCTATCGGCCGATCGTCGTGACCGGCTCGGCCCTCTCCCTCGCCCTGCTCGCGGCGCTGATCGGTCTCGGCCACCATGGCGCGGCGCAAACCGAGATCATCGTCGGGCTGCTCGGCTTCTCCTGCGCCTTCACGCCGGTTCTGGTGGCCCATTCCAAGTCGCTGTTCCCGCCCGAGATCACCGGACGCGGCCTGTCGTTCATTAACATGGGAACCATGAGCGGCAGCTTCATCACCCAGTGGGTAACCGGCCTCGCCGTGAAAGCAGTAGCCGGCGACGCCGCCGTCTATCCGGTGGCGGCCTTCCAGATCGCCTTCGGCTTGCAGGCCGTCCTTCTGGCGGTCGCGACCCTCGCCTATCTCAGGGCGCCCGACCCCCGACGCACGGCCACCTGACGGGTCCTGTCGGGACAGCGGCAGCGGTCTGAAAATAATGGGACAGCCTTCTTGCCTTTCCCGGCGACCATAGGCATATTGTTGCAGCGCGGTATCGCCTTGCGGTGCCTCGCAGCCCTCCTTGGGCGTTTCCTCCCTAGACTTGGGCCGCTCACGAAAGTGAGCGGCCTCTTTCTTTTCCACCGCGTCATTTAACTCATAATTTTCAATGAGTTGGATGGAAGATGACGTAGCACGGAAACTGGAGGGGAGAGGTCGTATAAAATAGAAAACTCGCCCCGACTCGTTGTGCAACGCACCCTGATCGACCGATCAGCCGGGCAGATTCACTGCCAAGCCCATTCGCGTCGACAGGGGCTGATTCCGCGAGCCATGCAGATTTGATGGAACTGATCCGGCTATTCCGCAGCGATGCGCCAGTCGCCCGCACGGTCGAGAGGCAGCCGCGCCAGCGCCTCCGCCAGGGCCATCAGGTCGGCCTGCAGGCGATGGAAGTCAGCCGTCGGCCGGTAGGTCCGCTCGTCCATGTAGATCGCCCGATTGATCTCGATCTGCACCGCATGGACCCCGGTCTGCGGCTGGCCGTAATGCTCGGTGATGAAGCCGCCGGCATAGGGCTTGTTGCGCACCACGTTGTAGCCACGGGCGCGCAGCACGCCTTCGATCAGGTCGCCGACGGACGGTGAGCAGCTCGTGCCGTAGCGATCGCCGATGACGACGTCGGCGCGCGGGCGGTCCTCGCGGATCGGCGCCATGGAGGGCATCGAGTGGCAGTCGACCAGCAGGACCTCGCCGAAGGCCCGGTGCGTAGCGGCAATGAGGCGGCGCAGCGCCCGGTGATAGGGCTTGTAGAGCGTCTCGATGCGCATCAGCGCCTCGT
>CAZEZD010000097.1:0-9000 GCA_964516115.1 uncultured Hyphomicrobiales bacterium | reverse complement strand
GCGGCTATCTGCTGCGCGCCTACTACTACACGGCCCTGGTGGAGGATCAGGAATACTCCTCCATCCGCCCGCTGATCGACTGGCTCGACTACAACGGCTTCACGGTGGTCACCAAGGCGGCGAAGGAATTCACCGATTCGACCGGCCGCCGGAAGATCAAGGGCAACATGGACATCGAGCTGGCGGTCGACGCCATGGAGCTCGCCCCGCGCGTCGACCACATCGTGCTGTTCTCCGGTGACGGCGACTTCCGCTACCTCGTGGAGGCGCTGCAGCGCCGCGGCGTCAAGGTCTCGGTGGTCTCGACGGTCTCGGTCCAGCCGCCGATGATCGCCGACGATCTGCGCCGCCAGGCCGACGAGTTCATCGACCTTGCCCATCTGTCCCAGCGCGTCGGCCGCGACCCCTCCGAGCGGCCCATGCGCCAGGCTGGATTGGAGGCGCCCGCCTTCGTCCGCGACCGGCCGCGGCCGCCCCGCCCCATCGTCCCGACCACGCCGCTGGCCGGCGACGACTTCGCCGACCGCTGATCCCCCATGACGTCTTCTTGCGAGCCGGGGCGCGACTGCCCCCTGTGCCCGCGCCTCGTCGCCTTCCGGGAGCGGCAGCGCGCGGCTCATGACGACTGGCACAATGCGCCGGTCCCCTCCTTCGGCGGCGCCGATGCGCGCCTGCTCATCGTCGGCCTCGCCCCCGGCCTGCAGGGCGCCAACCGCACCGGACGGCCGTTCACCGGCGACTGGGCCGGCGATCTCCTCTACGAGACGCTGATCGGCTTCGGCTTCGCCCGCGGCACCTACGACGAACGGCCCGACGACGGGCTGGCGCTCGTCGATACCCGCATCACCAATGCGGTGCGCTGCGTGCCGCCGGAGAACAAGCCGACGACGGAGGAGATCCACACCTGCCGAGGGTTCCTTGCCGCCACCATCGCCGCCATGCCGCGCCTGACGGCCATCGTCACGCTCGGCCGGATCGGCCACGACAGCGCCGTGCGCGCGCTCGGCGAGAAGCCCTCGCGCCTGCCCTTCAGCCATGGCGGCCGGCACGAGGCCGCCGGCGTCACGGTGTTCTCCAGCTACCATTGCTCCCGCTACAACACGAACACGGGCGTGCTGACGCCGCAGATGTTCCGGGACGTCTTCGCCGCCGTGCGCGGCCATCTCGACGCGGCGCCGCCGCCAGCGTGAACCTTTCCCGTCGCCGGTGCGACCAACGGGCCGGTCCACCCGGTCGATGACGCTCCGGGCCTGTCGGGGACCCGGAAAGTGCATCGACCATGTCGCCCCTCGCCCGCCGCCTCGCGCGCCTCATCACCGTGACCACGGTCGCCGCCGGCACCCTCTTCTGGCTCGTGATGGTCGCCCGCGCCCTTGCCGTGCCGCCGGGCGCCCGCGACGGGCTTGCGGCCATGGCCGCGGTCTTCTCGACCCTCTACCTCCTGACGCTGGTGCTGCCGGCCTTCGTCCTGTGGCTGCTCGACCGCTGGCCCCTCGCCGCCGCCCTGCTCGGCACCGCAGCCGCCGGTATCGCCGCCGCGGCACTTCTCGGCTGAGGACACGGCTCACGACTTCGTGACCACGCCTTCGCATCCATTGGTCGCGCCCCAAGTGTTTCCCTCAAGACCGCCCTCCGAAGCAGGTCCGCAATCTCGGGAGAGAGAACCATGAACCGACGCCATGCCCTCAAGCTGTTCGGCACCGCCGCCGCCATCGGCGCCACCATGTCGATCCCGGCGAGCCACAGGGTCTTCGCCCAGGCCGCCAGCGGCCCCTTCACCCTGCCGCCGCTCGGCTATGCCTATGACGCGCTCAAGCCGCACATCGACAAGATGACGATGGAGATCCACCACACGCGGCACCACGCCGCCTTCCTCGGCGGCCTCAACAACGCCTCGCAGACCTATCGCGAACTGACCCCCGCCAACACCGAGAAGGTCCTGCGCAACCTATCGGACGTGCCGGAGAACCTGCGGACCGGCGTGCGCAATCAGCTGGGCGGTCACTGGAACCACGTCCATTTCTGGGAGATCATGACGCCCGGCGGCGCCAAGGCTCCCTCCGGCCCGCTCCTGCAGGCCATCAACGCGACCTTCGGCGACGTCGACAAGATGCGCCAGCAGTTCAACCAGGCCTCCGTCGGCCGCTTCGGCTCGGGCTGGGGCTGGCTGGTGGTCGGCCGCGACGGCAAGCTCGCCGTCGTCTCGACGCCGAACCAGGACAACCCGCTGATGGACGGCGTCAAGGGCGTGGTGATGGGCATCGACGTGTGGGAGCACGCCTATTACCTGAAGTACCAGAACCGCCGCCCCGACTACGTCACCACCTGGTGGAACGTCGTCAACTGGGACAAGGCCGCCGCCAACTTCCAGAAGGCATCGGCCTGATCGCCGGCGGACCGCGCAGGGCCGGCCGCCGTGCCCCCCACTGGCCGGCCCTGACGCCGATCGCCCCGGTCGAGACCCCGGTCGCGTCGTGCGGCCGGGGTTTTCTCGTTCCCGCTACATGGCGTGATAGCTGAGGAACTCAAGGAGCGAGCCGTCGGGATCGCGGAAATAGACCGATGTCGCCGGTCCGCGTACGCCGTTGGTGGCAATGGGCCCGAGTTCGACCGCGACGCCCTTCGCGGCGAGATGCGCCGCCGCCGCCGCGATCGGCCCCTCCCATTCGAAGCAGATGTCGGAATTGCCGGGCATGACCGGCAGGCGCGCCACGGCGTTGACGGGACCGATACCCGGTCCGTGGCAGTTCAGGCGGATGTCGCCGATCCTGTAGGCGAAACCGGCGCCGCGCGGCACCACCTCCGCCCCAAGCACATCGCGATAGAAGGCGTTGGACTTCTCCCAGTCGCTGACGTGGATGACGACATGGTCGAGCTTGAAGGCCATCCGTTCCTCCCTTGCCGCGACCCCTACCCCCGGTCGCGCATGATCCGCGCCTGGTCGCGCTGCCAGTCGCGCTTTTTCTCGGCGTCGCGCTTGTCGTGCTGCTTCTTGCCGCGGGCGAGTGCCAGTTGCAGCTTCGCCCGGCCCTGCTCGTTGAAGTAGAGCTTCAGCGGCACGACGGTGAGGCCGTCGCGCTGCACGGACCCCGTCAGCTTGGCGATCTCGCGCTTGTGCAGCAGGAGCCGTCGCGGCCGCTTCGGCTCGTGGTTGAAGCGGTTGGCCTGCAGATATTCCGGGATGTTGCAGTTGAAGAGGAAGAACTCCTCGCCCGAAGGCCCGGCATAGCTCTCGCCGATGGTCGCCTTGGCGGCGCGCAGCGACTTCACCTCGGTGCCGGTCAGCTGGAGGCCGGCCTCGAAGGTGTCGAGGATCTCGTAGTCGAAGCGTCCGCGCCGGTTCTCGGCGATGACCTTGATCTTGGGGTCCGGCTTTGCCGCCATGGCGTTTGCGAACGATCCCCCGTCAGTTCATCAGGCCGGCGTGGACGAGGGCCTTCTTCAGCGTCTCGCGGGTGGCGGCCGAGGCCGGCACCATCGGCAGGCGCACCTCGTCGCCCATGCGGCCGAGCAGCGCCAGCGCCGCCTTGGACGGGGCCGGGTTGGGCTCGACGAAGAGCGCCTGGTGCAGCGGGAAGAGCTTGTCCTGGATCTCCAGCGCCTTGGCGTAGTTGCCGGCGAGGCAGGCGTTCTGGAACTCGGCGCAGAGGCGCGGCGCGACATTGGCCGTCACCGAGATGCAGCCATGGCCGCCATGGGCCATGTGGGCGAGCGCCGTGCCATCCTCGCCGGAGAGCTGGATGAAGTCCTTGCCGCAGGCCTGGCGCTGCGCCGAGACGCGGTCGAGCTTCATCGTCGCGTCCTTGACGCCGACAATGTTCGGGATCTCGGCAAGCCGCGCCATGGTCTCCACGCTCATCTCCACCACCGAGCGCGGCGGGATATTGTAGATGAAGATCGGCAGCGAGGTGGATTCCGCGATCGCCTTGAAGTGCCGGTAGAGGCCTTCCTGGCTCGGCTTGTTGTAGTAGGGCGTGACGTGCAGCAGCCCCTGCGCGCCGGCCTTCTCGGCATGGCGCGAGAAGTCGATGGCCTCGGCGGTGTTGTTGGAGCCGGCGCCGGCCATGACCGGCACGCGGCCGCGCGCCTCCTCGATGGCCCATTCGACGACCCGCTTGTGCTCGTCATGGGTCAGCGTCGGGCTCTCGCCGGTGGTGCCGACCGGCACGATGCCGTGGGACCCCTCCTCGATGACCCAGTTCACATGGGCGCGGAAGGCCTTCTCGTCGACCTTGCCGTCCTTGAACGGGGTGACGAGGGCGGGCAGCGATCCCTTGAACAGGCTGGACATGGAGCGATCTCCAAAGACGGGCGAGATGGGCGGCGTGCGACCGCCGCGAAAGGCCGGCCACAAAGCCTCGCAATAGGGGCAACGTCAAGGGTGCAGCGCATGAAGGATGGCTCCGGCTGCGATGCTCCCCGTTCCGGCGATGGGTCGCTCCTCAGGCCGCCCCGTCCATATAGGCGGCCGCATCCGCCATCAGGGTCGCGCCCATCGGGGTCATCCGGGCATGGCGGAGGAGCGTGGCATGGCCGTCCGCAAAGGCGGAGCGGCAGCGCTCAAGGCTGGCGCGGGCACGCCCAACCTCTTCGGCATCGAGCAGGCCGGAGGCCATGACCCGGCTGTGGGCATAGTGCATGCGCGCGGTGACGAAGGTGGCGTGAAAAATGCCGTCGAGAGGGCGCAGGTCGCTCCGCAGCGGTGAGGCATGGCGCTCGTCCGGCGGGTTCTCCACCAGGGGATGGCCGAGCGTATGGCCGAAGAGCAGGGCATGGGCGGACTCGTGGGCAAGGCCATCGATCGCCTCGATCCGGTCGGCATGCTCGTCGGCATTGAGAAAGAGCGCGCCCCAGTTGGCAAAGGCGGTGGCGCCGTCAAAGCGGCTGTTGTCATTGACGCCGCCCACCACCAGCACAATCTCGCCGATGAGGGCGCGAATCTCGGCTGCAATCTCGGGCGCGGCCGCATCGAGCAGTTCCAGCGCCGCCATCAGTGCCTGTTCGGCCCGATGAAATGCCTCGGGGGACGGTGCAGAAAGGCTGACGCGCGTCGTCGGATCGACATTGATCTGGCGGTCGAAGAGGCTGGCCTCGTCGGGGTCGAGATCGGCCCAGTTCCGCAGGAAGGCCCTCGGCGGTTGTGCCAGAGCAGCGTGGACGCGGCGCAAGGCCTCGCGGGCGCCGTCGGGATCGTCGGCGATCACGGCTTCAAGCAGGTCGAAATAGCTTGCAAAGGCGCGCACTGAGGGACGCCGCGCCAGCCCCGCTTGCGGCCGGGGCTCGCTCAGTGCGGTCTCGATCGCCGCGAGGCTTTCCCAGAAGTGGCCGGTCACGGTGTTGAACAGACCGCTCGCCGACGCACCGTCGGGGAGGAACCGCGCACCAACCCTGTCCGGCATCGACCGTGAACCCGCCAGGCCTGGGGTGATCAGGCGGGCTTGTTGCCGACCATGACCGGGTGGGTGGGTTTGGTGCCGACCCTCGCCGTCCGGCCGATGGAAGCGCACTGATCCTCCGCAACACGGACGCCGAGCAGCCTGGAGAGGTCGAGGTCGATCCGGCGAGCCGGGTGACGGGTCATGAGAATCGTCCCTTCGAGGTTGCTGAGGATTGCCGAACATCTTCGCTTGTAGAAGGCGCGTCCGGACGTAGAGGAATGTGATAGCTCTGCCTTCCGGCGCTTGGTCTGTCAAGGACCGAGCTGCCCGCAGACAGGTTGCAGACCATGATCGTCTTCATCGTCACCGCCGCTCATCGCTATACCATCGATGCTCTCGATGCAGATTTCGGCGCGCCCCTGCCGGACTGCCGCGCCCTCTCCTATGAGGCCCTGTTCGCGCCCTCGAACCTGCCCGGCGGTACCTATGTGTTCGGCGATGTCGAGCGACTCTCTTACCGGGAGATCGCCCTGGCGGCGCAGGTCTATCGCCAGATGGCGACGAAGACGGGCTTCAGGGTCGTGAACGATCTCGCGCGTGCGCGGACCCGCTACGGCCTCCTGCGTGCCCTGCACGAGGCCGGCATCAACGATTTCGACGCCTATCGCGCGGACGGCTTCCCGCGGCCGACGCGATTTCCCGTCTTCGTGCGCATTGAGGCCTCTCACGAACCGGCGCTCACCGGGCTTCTTGCCGACCAGGCCGCCCTCGACGCGGCGCTCGTTGCCCTGGAGGCCGCCGGCCATGCCCTTGGCCGCCTTGTGGTCATCGAGTACTGCGCCGAGCCCGTCGCGCCGGGACTCTTCCGGCGCTACGGCGCCTATCGCATCGGCAACCGCATCCACCTCGACCACGTGGTCACGGAAGACAACTGGAACGTCAAATGGGGCCGGCAGGGCCTCGTCGGCGAAGAGACCTATCGCGAGGACGACAAGGCGGTGCGGGACAACATGCTTGCGGAGACGCTCGGGACGACCTTCGACATTGCCGGGATCGCCTATGGACGTGCCGACTTCGGCCTCGTCGGCGGCCGGCCGCAGATCTATGAGATCAATACCAATCCGACCGTCGGCAGGCTCGCCGACCACCCTTCCCCGACACGTATGGCGACCATGCGCTTTGCCCACGAGCGGTTCGCCGAGTACCTGAGGGCGATCGATACGCCGGCCAGCGACGCCCGCTTCGCCCTCGACCCGGCCGCGCTGCCGCCGAACGCCATCGTCGCCTATGACGAGATCAACGCCCTGCGCGACCACCAGCGCGAGATCGTCATGGCTGCCGCCCCACACCGGGGCCTGCGCGCCACGATCGGCGGACTTGTCCGTCGTCTTGGGGGTGACCGGCGCCGGGGATGACGCCGACCGCAACCGTTGAAGACGCGCGGTTCCACAACCAGGCACGCTGCCGAGGCTCAAATCCCTGTCGAGATACATTTCTGGGAATATTCTCCTAGATACCACAGAGCGTCACGCTCCTGCAAGCCCCTGATCGACGTGCGACGCGCTGCCGCATCCTTTACGGCCGCTTAACCACGCCGCGCGGTTGCCCCCCTCTCCGTCAAGGAAGCATCAAGGAAAACGGCCTGATAACCACCTCTCCGAGACCACATTCCCGTTCGAATGAGGTCGCTCCGCGTTGCGTTATCAGGACGGACCCTCGCCCATGGCCCCGACCGCTCCCCGCATGCCGCGCCCTTCCCTCCTGGCCGGCGTCGCACTGACGATCCTGACGATGGCCGGATGCGCCAACAGCGAGGTCGTCGCCCGGAGCGAGGGCGACGGCGAGCCGGCCACGCAGGTGTCTCCGCAACTGACGAGCTACGCGGCTGCCGAGCCTGCGACCACCGCCTCGATCTCGCGGGACCAGCAGGTCTGGCGTCCGGCGGCCGGCACGGCGGGCGAGACCGATGTGGCGGCCCTCGGCCGCGCCATCACCGCGGCCCGGGCCGGGCGCGCCGACCAGGCGACGGCGGCCCGCGACCAGATCCGCGATCCCGTGGCGAAGGTCGTGGCCGAATGGGCCATCCTGCGCTCGAACGACTCCGTCGGCTTTGCCCGGCAGGCTGCCTTCCTCGCCGCCCATCCGAGCTTCCCCGCAAGCCAGCGCATCCGGCTGCGCGCCGAGGGGTCGCTTATGGAGAACAACGCCGACGCGGCGAGCGTCCGGCAGTTCTTCGCCCATCGCCAGCCGACATCGGCCAAGGGCAAGATCGCGCTGGCCATCGCGCTGAAGCGCGGCGGTGACGGCGGGCGGGCGATCCGCCTCATCCGCGATGTCTGGCACCACTCCGATCTCTCCGCCGAGGTCGAGCAGCGGGTGGTCGCCGAGTTCGGCTCCGCCCTGACTGCCACCGACCACAAGATGCGTCTCGACCGCATGCTGCACGAGAGCGAGACGGCGACCGCCATGCGCGCCGCCCAGCGGCTAGGCGCCGGACAGTTGGCGATCGCCCGCGCCTTCCTCGCCATCGGCGCGCAACGTTCCAATGGCGGCGCCCTGCTCGCCCAGGTGCCGGCGAGCCTGCACCGCGACCCTGCCTATCTCTTCGCCCGCGCCCAGTGGCTGCGTCGCGAGGACCGCGCCATGGAGGCGGTGCCGATCCTCGTCAACGCGCCGCGCGATCCGGCCGTGCTCGGCAAGCCGGAGGACTGGTGGGTCGAGCGCCGCGTGATGGTGCGCAAGCTGCTCGATGCCGGCCAGGCCCGCGCCGCCTATCAGGTGGCCTCCACCCATGCGGTGAGGTCCGGCCCGGTGCGGGTCGACGCCGAGTTCCACGCCGGCTGGCTGGCGCTGCGTCACCTCAACGACGCGACGATGGCGGTGCGGCATTTCGAGGCGGCGCGTCAGGCGGCGACCACGCCGATGTCGCAGTCGCGGGCGCAGTACTGGCTGGCGCGGGCCCATGAGGCGGCCGGCCACCAGGGCCAGGCGCGCCAGCACTACGAGGCGGCGGCGCGCCACTCGACGCACTACTACGGCCAACTGGCGCGGGCAAAGCTCGGCCTCGCCGACCTGCCAATCCGCCGTCCGAGCGACACGACGGCGGCGAGCGCCGCCTATGCGCGGGCGCTCGGCATGCTCTACCGGCTGGATGAGAAGGATCTCGCGCGCCTGATCCTCGCCGATCTCGGCCTTCGCGCCGGCGACCACGGCACGCTGCATGCGGCCGCGGAGGTCGCGGCGCGCGCGGGCGACGCCAAGGGCGTGCTCACCCTCGGCAAGCTCGCCAACAACCGCGGCCTGCCCTTCGACATGCAGGCCTTCCCGACCATGGGCATCCCGAACTATGCCCATGTCGGCCCGCCGGTGGACCGGGCGGTCGTCTATGCCATCGCCCGGCAGGAGTCGACCTTCGACCACCGGGTCGTCAGCCACGCGGGCGCGCGCGGACTTTTGCAGCTCATGCCCGCGACCGCGCGCGCGACCGCCCGCAATCACGGCGTCGCCTTCGACCAGGGGCGGCTGACCTCGGACCCCGCCTACAATGCGCGCCTCGGCGCAGCCCATCTCGGCGAACTCGTGGCCGAGTTCAACGGCAGCTACATCCTCACCTTCGTCGCCT
>CAZEZD010000096.1:0-9179 GCA_964516115.1 uncultured Hyphomicrobiales bacterium | reverse complement strand
CCACGGCTACCACCGCAAGGACCTCTTCGGCTTCGCCCCGACCGGCAAGCATGTCTCCTGGGCCGGCGCACCCTTCTTCACCTTCGAGGGCGACAAGGTGCGCGACCTCTGGGTGCTCGGCGACGTCCACGGCCTGATCGAGCAACTGAAGGCGAACGCCGGCTGAGAGCGCCGGGATGACGGTCCCTCCCCTTCGTGTTATACAAAACGTACAACACAAGAGGACGGCATGACCGACCAGACCCGGAAGGCGGAAGCGGAAGGCTTCGTGCTGCAAGTTCGCAAGATCGGCAATTCGATCGGCGTGATCCTGCCGAAGGAGCTCCTCGCCCGCACCAACCTGCAGGAGGGCGACAAGCTGCACGTGATCGAGCAGACGGAGCGAACGATCAAGCTTAGCCCCTATGATCCCAAGCATGCGAAGGCGATGGGCATCGCACGCAAGGCGTTTCGCGACTACGCCGACACGTTCAAGGCTCTCGCCAAGTGAACGAGCCCGTCTGGCTGGACGCGGAGATCATAATCGACATCCACGCCGAGCAGTTGGCGCTGTTCGGCGGGCCGGAAGGTATTCGCGACCTCGGCATGCTTGAATCAGCGCTCGGCCGTCCGGTGAACAAGTTCAGCTATGGGGAGCAGGATTTCGCAGCCCTTGCAGCGGCCTATGCCTTCGGCAATGCTCGCAATCACCCGTTCGTGGACGGCAACAAGAGGGCTGCGTTCGCGGCGATCATCGTCTTTCTCGGCCTCAACGACATCGCCTTCGCCCCGCTTCCTGCGGAGGCGACCGCCATCATCCTGGCCCTCGCAGCGGGCGAGGTCGGCGAGGACGGCCTGACGCGCTGGATACGGGACAATTGGCCAAAGGCCTGAGCCCCTCGTAACCGCCGGCCTCCCGCACTATCTCCTCCTCACCGCCATCCGACCGGGAGACCCCATGCCGCCGCGCGACGACGAAGCCAACCGACTGACCGGCCGCCTGTCGCGCTATGCCCGCGTCGGCACCAATGTCGCCGGCGCCGCCGCCTCCATCGCCGCCTCGCGCCTGTTTGGCACCGCGCTCGACCGCGAGAAGAACGCTGCCGATCTGACCCGCGCCCTTGGCGGCCTCAAGGGGCCGATCATGAAGGTGGCGCAGCTCCTCGCCACCATTCCGGAAGTCCTGCCGCCCGAATATGCCGAGCAGCTCCAGACCCTTCAGTCCGAGGCGCCGCCCATGGGTCCGGCCTTCGTCAAGCGCCGGATGATGGCCGAACTCGGCGCCGACTGGGAACGCAAGTTCGCAAGTTTCGACAAGGTGCCGGCCGCCGCCGCCTCGCTCGGGCAGGTGCACCGCGCCACGGCGCATGACGGCATGGCCCTCGCCTGCAAGCTGCAATATCCGGACATGCAGTCGGCCGTGGAGGCCGACCTGTCGCAGCTCGAGATTCTCTTCGCCATCCAGCGGCGCATGGACAGCGCCATCGACACCCGCGAGATCATCAAGGAGATCGGAGACCGCGTCCGCGAGGAACTCGACTACCACCGCGAGGCCAAGCATGCTGCGCTGTACCAGAAGGTGCTCGCCGACGAGCCGCTGGTGCGCGTACCGACCGTGCGGCCGGAACTGTCCACCGGCCGCCTGCTGACCCTCTCCTGGCTCGACGGCACCAAAATGCTGAGCCATGTCGACAAGACGCTTGCGATCCGCAACCGGCTGGCCACCGCGATGTTCCGCGCCTGGTGGCATCCCTTCGCCGCCATTGGCGTCATCCACGGCGATCCCCACCTCGGCAACTACACGGTGTTCGAGGAGGGAGGCGAACCCGGCGGCATCAACCTCCTCGACTATGGCTGTGTGCGGATCTTTCCTCCGCGCTTCATCGGCGCCGTCATCGACCTCTACAAGGGTCTGGAGGCGGGAGACGAGGCGCGCGTCGTTCACGCCTACGACACCTGGGGCTTCAAGAACCTGAGCCGCGACCTCATCGACATCCTCAACCTGTGGGCCCGTTTCATCTATGGCCCGCTGCTCGACGACCGCGTGCGCTCCATCGCCGACGGCGTCGCACCGGGCCAGTACGGCCGGCGCGAGGCCTTCACCGTGCACAAGGCGCTGAAGGAGAAGGGGCCGGTCACCATTCCGCAGGAGTTCGTGCTGATGGACCGCGCGGCCATCGGCCTCGGCGGCGTCTTCCTGCACCTCAAGGCGGAGTTGAACTTCTACCGGATGTTCAACGAGGAGATCGACCGCTTCAGCCTGGAGAGCGTCACCGCCCGCCAGCAGGCGGCGCTCGGCTCGGCCGGTCTGCTCGCGGCCTGAGGCACGCGCTTTGGCCGTCTATGTCGATGATGCGATCTGGGCCTGGCAGGGGCTGAAATGGTGCCACCTCCTCGCCGACACGGAGGAGGAACTGCACCGCTTCGCCCAGTCCATCGGCATGCACAGGCTGGTCTATCAGGGTCCGCCCAAGACCAGCGCGCCGCACTACGATCTCACCGGCTTCGAGCGCCGCCGCGCCATCGCCATGGGCGCCATTCCCTGCACCCGGCACGAAATCGTCACTGTATTCCGCCGGGTGAGGGTGGCCCGGTCGGCCGGTCATCCCCTGCCGCAGGCCGCGCGGAACAGTGCCACGACGGCCTCGACATCGCCGCCGGTCGCCCAATCGCGTTCCGGAGCCAGCACGAAACGCGAAGCGAGATAGCCAAGATTGAGGCTGAAGAAGAGGCCTGCCAGTGCCTGGGGGCTGGAGGCCGAAGCGATCAGGCCGCGCTCCTGCATCGAGGCAATCTGCCGTTCCAGCGGCTCGAAGACCGCCGTCATCCAGCCCTCCGAATAGCGTCGGCGGAAGCCCTCGTCGCGCATCATTTCGCGGAACACGATCCGGTAGCTGTCCGGCGAACGCTCGGCCGACGCAATCCGCTCCTCAAGGAACTGACGGTGCCAGTCGCCAAACGTGTCCAGCGTAAAGGGGGCGGGGTCGAGAACCCGTGCGAACGAGGTCTGCCGGACAAACGCTCGCGATACCTCCTCCACCACGGCCCGGACCAGGCCGCCCTTGTCGCCGAAATGCTTGAACAGGGTGCGCTCGGTGGTCTTGGCCACCGACGCGATCTCGCGCGTCGTGGCCCCTTCCACCCCGCGCTCGGCAAAGAGGCGCGATGCCGCCGCAATGATGGCCGCCCGCTTCTCGGCAGAGGGCTTTCGACCCGGCGGCCCGCGTCGGCGCGCGGGCTCGCCGTTGTCCGTCACACTCATGATCACCTCATATGTAGTGCGCGTGCTTTACATATCGATCTGGCGGTGATAAATCAATCATATAGCAATCGCTTTACATATAACCCCTGATGTGGAGATGCCCATGTCCGCCGCCGCCGAATACGAGCTGCACCCCGAAGTGCCGCCCTTTCGCTTCCGGGGCCTGCCGGAGCCGCTGGTCCTGCCCTTTCCACTGAGGCCCCTGACCTCGGCTGATACGGCGGTCGAGACCCTGCCGGATGGACGCGTCCGCTACAGCATCCGCCACGACGTGTTGCGCGGCGTCACCCCGCGCATGCTGGCCTGGTGGTTCGCCAATCTAGAAGGCGACATCACCTTTGGCGGGCAACGCTACAACCGCTACCGGTTTTGGCACCCGCGCGATCACGTCCATATCAGCTATGCCAGCCGCCGGCCCGACGGCAGCGTTGGTCCCGGCGCGATCCTGCGGCTGATCGAGGTGCTCGGGCGGGATGAACGCTTCGTCGTGGATACCCGCAGCCACATCGAGCGGCTTGACGAGGGCGGCTATGTCCACAATCCCGAGTTTCATGGCAGGCCGGGCTTCGCCCGCATGGAATATCGGTTCGAGCGGGTGGCCGGTGGAACACTCTACGAGAACTGCCTGATCATTGGCGCGACCGGGTCGCTTCTGCGCCTCGCCACACCCCTGATCGCCAGGTTCGCCTTCACCCCCGAGAAGGGACAGGCCTGGCTCCGGCACAATGTCGAGGAGGTGGGTCAGTTTGAGCACTTCCTGCCGCACCTCTATCACGAGGAGACAGGCCGCCGGGAATGAACAATGCGTCGCCGCAGCGTTCTGCAGGTCACTGCGTCCCGCTCTCCTTGACAGCCGCGCCCGTTCCCCCGAAACCGGGCCGTGCCGATCCGGAGAGCCTGTTGTCCAAGCCCCCGCTGAAAGTCCTGCTCTGCTCACCGCGCGGCTTCTGCGCCGGCGTGGTGCGCGCCATCGACGCGGTCGAGCAGGCGCTGAAGATCTACGGCCCGCCGGTCTATGTGCGGCACGAGATCGTCCACAACCGCTTCGTCGTCGATGGGCTCAAGGCCAAGGGCGCGATCTTCGTCGAGGAGCTGGACGAGATCCCGGACACCGATGCTCCCGTCATCTTCTCCGCCCACGGCGTGCCGAAATCGGTACCGGTCGAGGCCCAGAACCGCAATTTCCTCGCCATCGACGCTACCTGCCCGCTCGTCACCAAGGTGCATCGCGAGGCTGAGATCCACCACAAGCGCGGCCGGGAGGTTGTCCTTGTCGGCCACGCCCGTCACCCGGAAGTGGTTGGCACGATGGGCCAGCTCCCGGCCGGGGCGGTCACTCTGGTCGAGACGCTCGACGACGCGCGGGCCTTCGTGCCGCTCGACGAGCAGGCTCTCGCCTTCGTCACCCAGACGACCCTCTCGGTCGATGACACGCGCGAGATCGTCGACTATCTGCGCGCCCGCTTCCCGGCCATCGTCGGCCCGCACAGGGAAGACATCTGCTATGCGACGACCAACCGCCAGGAGACGGTGAAGCGCGTCGCTCCGCAGGTGGAGGCCATGATCGTGGTGGGTGCCCCCAACTCGTCCAACTCGCAGCGTCTGCGCGAGGTGGCCGAGCGCGAGGGCTGCCGCATCTCCGAACTCGTGCAGCGCGCCGCAGACATCGACTGGACGCGCTTCGGCGGCATTGCCTCGCTCGGCATCTCCGCCGGCGCATCGGCTCCGGAAGTCCTCGTCGAGGAGATCATCGAGGCCTTCGCCGCGCGCTACGAAGTCTTGGTCGAGACCGTCTCCACCGCCGACGAGAGCGTCTTCTTCCCCCTGCCCCGCCAGCTGCGCCCCGACGCGGCGGCCTGAAAGTCCCACCCATGGCCGTCTATACCGATGTCACCGCCGAGGATCTTTCGGCGCATCTCGCGCGCTACGACATCGGCGAGCTGCTCTCCTACAAGGGCATCGCGGAGGGCGTGGAGAATTCCAACTTCCTGCTGCACACCACCGGCGGCACCTTCATCCTCACGCTCTACGAGAAGCGCGTCGATCCGGCCGACCTGCCCTTCTTCATCGGCCTGATGGAGCACCTCGCCGCCCGCGGCCTCACCTGCCCGCAGCCTGTGCGAATGACGTCCGGCGAGACGCTCGGGGAGCTCGCCGGCCGGCCCGCCGCCATCGTCACCTTCCTTGAGGGCATGTGGATCCGCCGCCCGCAGGTGCATCATTGCGCCGCCGTGGGCCGGGCGCTGGCGCAACTCCACATGGCCGGACAGGGCTTTGAGCTCACCCGGCTCAACGCGCTCTCCGTGCCCGGCTGGCGGCCGCTCTATGAGCAGGCGAAGGACCGCGCCGACAACGTCGCGCCGAACCTGGCCGCGACCATCGCCGCCGAACTGGAACACTGCGAGGCAAACTGGCCGACGAACCTGCCGACCGGCGTCATCCATGCCGACCTGTTTAACGACAACGTCTTCTTCCTGCAGAACCAGCTGTCAGGTCTCATCGACTTCTACTTCGCCTGCAACGACATCCTCGCCTACGACCTCGCGATCTGCCTCAACGCCTGGTGCTTCTCGCCGGACTACGAGTTCGACTTCGCCAAGGGGTCGGCGATGATCGCCGCCTACCAGTCGGTCCGGCCGCTGAACGATGGGGAAAAGGTGGCGCTGCCGCTGCTGGCGCGCGGCTCGACCCTGCGCTTCCTGCTGACACGGCTCGTCGACTGGCTGAATGTTCCGCCCGGCGCCGTGGTAACGCCGAAGGACCCGCTCGAGTATCTGAAGAAGCTCCGCTTTCACCAGAAGGTCGGGTCGCCGACCGAGTATGGCCTCGCATGAACAGCCTCGTGAAACCGGCACCCCGCCGCGTCGAGGTCTTCACCGACGGCGCCTGCTCGGGAAACCCCGGCCCGGGCGGCTGGGGGGCGATCCTGCGCTACGGCGACACCGTGCGGGAGCTGAACGGCGGCGAGCCGGTCACCACCAACAACCGCATGGAACTGCTCGCGGCCATCAATGCGCTGGAGGCGCTGAAACGCCCGTCGCATGTCGACCTCCATACCGACAGCCAGTACGTCAAGAACGGCATCATGAACTGGATCCACGGCTGGAAGCGCAACGGCTGGAAGACCGCCGACAAGAAGCCGGTGAAGAACGCCGAACTCTGGCAGCGGCTCGACGACGTCGCGGACCTGCACCAGGTCACCTGGCACTGGGTGAAGGGCCATGCCGGCCACCCCGAGAACGAGCGCGCCGACGAACTCGCCCGCGAGGGCATGGCGCCGTTCAAGCCCGGAAAAATCTGATCACGCCGGCGTGAGAGGCGGCAAGGCTTTTGCGAAGTCGCTGTTCAACCGGGCCAGGCGTCCCGGAGTGAAACAGGAGACGACCATGAGCCGGCCGCCTTTCTCTGCCGCAAGCCTCGCCAGCCTCGACCTCGACCCGGCCCCGATCCGCCCCGAATGGATTCTCGAGGGTCGCCCCGCCGCCCGATGCCGCCACTGGTCGGATTCCTCCGACGGCACCACCTGCGCCATGGTCTGGGACTGCACAGCCGGCAGGTTCCGCTGGTTCTTCGGTGGCGACGAGATCGTCCACATCATCGAGGGCGAGGTGATCGTCTCCGGCGAGGGTGTGCCGGAGCGCACCCTGCGGCCCGGCGACGCCGCTCTGTTCCGCGCCGGGACATGGGCGACCTGGCACGTCCCGCACTATGTCCGCAAACATGCCATCTGTCGCGACAGCCTGCCGGTAGCCATCACTTTCCCGCTGAGGGCCACACGCAGGGTCGCGCGCGCGGTCCACAGGATCAGGGACGGCATCGCCGCCCGTATTGCCGGCTCGGCGGGCCACCAGAGCGCCCCGCTGGCGCTGGCGCTGGTGCTCGCCGTCTGACCCGGCCGCGCAACGCGCGGCCGCGCCAGCATATCCTCAGAGCTGCTTGATGAGGGTGTCGGCGCCCGAAACGTCGGCCTTGCCCGGTGCGTCCTCGACATTCAGCGAAGCCACGACACCGTCCTTGACAATCATCGAATAGCGCTTGGTGCGCATGCCCATGCCGAAGGAGGACATGTCGTTCTCCAGGCCCACGGCCTTGGCGAAATCGGCGCTGCCGTCGGCGAGGATGCCGACCTTGTCCACGGCACCGGACGCCTTCTGCCAGGCGTCGAGCACGAAGACGTCGTTGGTCGAGGTCACGTAGATGGCATCGACGCCCTTCGCCTTGATCGCCTCGGCGTTGGTCACGAAGCCCGGCAGGTGGTTCTTGTGGCAGGTCGGCGTGAAGGCGCCCGGCACGGCGAACAGGACGACGGTCTTGCCGGCAAAGATTTCCGCGGTGGTACGGGCGGCCGGGCCATCCGCTGTCATGGTGCGGAAGGTGGCTTCCGGCAGCTTTTCGCCAACCTGGATCGTCATGGGGGAACTCCTCGATGGGTGGTGTTGATTGAGCCGCGGTGCTTGTCGCGCTCCAATGCGAGCAACACTTAGAGCGTCACCCGGCCGGCGTCGAGGGACCTCATTCGGGCTTCAGCCGAGCTTCCAGAGCGCGATCGCCTGACACCAGCGTGAAGGTCAGGACCTGGCCGAGCGGCTCGACGCCGCGCGGAGCGCCGTCCATCACCAGTCGGAAACGCCGCTCTGCCCCGGTCGCGTCGATGGCCTCAGGCAGAGGCAGCACCCAGCGGGCGTCCGGCCCCTCGACGAAAAGATCAGCCTTTGCGGCAGGATCGACCCGCGCCGCCAGCGTCACCACCGGGTGCTCGCCGCTGCGTTCCACCGCGGCGATCGACAGGCCGAGCCCCTGGACGTCGGATCGGGGAACCCGTGCCTCGAAGCCCGCCAGGAGCGAGGCCAGTTCCGGGTCCGCCGGCGCTGCGGACAGGACGAGCGAACCCTCGCCCTTCGCGGGAATGCAGATCTGGTCGCAGACGGCATAGTCGAGCTTCATCACCAGGCGTACCCGGCGCCGCGGATCGCGCGGCGTCACCTGCACCGGAAAGATGACGGCCGTCTTGTAGCCGATGGAATATCCGCCCCCGTCGGGAAAGCGCACCGGCGCCGGCCAGGACAGCGTCACGTCCGCGACATTGTCGGAGGCCGACCAGTCGAAGGTGGGCGGAACCCCCGAATCGCCCGGCGTGCGCCAGTAGGTCTTGGTTCCGGGATCAAGGACGATATGGACCCCTGCCCTGTGGACCGTGCCGTCGAAGCCTCCGCGGATGAGCCTGACCGCCGATTTCGAATCGCGCGCCCAGGGCGACGCCGACGCGCCTGCGACGGCAGGGCTGGCTGCCGCCGCCAGCGCAAGGGCAGAGACGAAGACGCGGCGATCGATCATGACCGCCATGTAGGGCCCGGAACCGGTCTTGGCCACTGACGTTCCGTTGAAGACGCCGCGATGGGGCACCACATGCGCTGCGAAGGTGGCATTCCGCACCGTTCCGGGTTAGCGTGACGCATGGCAGCAAAACCTCGAAGCGGCGGGCGCGACAGCCTCCGCGGCTATCTCGACGGACAGATTCTCATCGCGATGCCGACCATGCGCGACGAACGGTTTTCGCGCACCGTCATCTACATGTGCGCCCATTCCTCCGATGGCGCGATGGGTATCGTGATCAACCAGAACGCCACCAATCTCGCCTTTTCCGATCTCCTCGTGCAACTCGACATCATTCCCGAATCGCGGAAGATCCTGCTCCCGGAACGGGTAGATTCCATTCGCGTTCTGCGCGGCGGGCCGGTCGAGACGGGCCGGGGCTTCGTGCTGCATTCGTCGGACTTCTTCATCGAGAACTCGACCCTGCCGATCGACGAGGGCGTGTGCCTTACCGCCACCCTCGACATCCTGAAGGCACTGGCGACAGGCGACGGACCGTCCAACGCGGTCCTGGCGCTCGGCTATGCCGGCTGGGGCGCCGGCCAGTTGGAGAACGAGATCCAGG
>CAZEZD010000095.1:0-9216 GCA_964516115.1 uncultured Hyphomicrobiales bacterium | reverse complement strand
GCGCGAGGCGACCTTCCTCGCCGACCGCATCTTCTGCATGTCGTCGCGGCCGGGGAAGATCATCGCCGAGAGGGAGGTCGAATTTCCGCGGCCCCGCGACCTCGAGATCACCTACTCGCCGGCATTCTCCGACATCGTCCACGATCTGCGCGGCCGCATCGCGCATGCCCGATCGACGGCCTGAGGATCACCCATGGACGCGCTCGGTGAATTCCTGCTGACCTCCTGGCCGACGGCGCTGGTCATCGGCATCGTCGGCTACATCGCCTACCTGCTCTACAAGGTGGTCGGCTCCACGGCGCTCGACCGCACCAAGCTGTCGCTGCAGCTCGCCCCGCTGGTCTGCACCATCGGCACGTTCCTGTTGTGGGAACTGTTCTGCAAGGCCTTCGCCGTCTCCACCTTCGTCCTGCCCGCGCCGAGCGACATCGCCATCGCCCTCTGGCAGTTCCGCCGGCAGATCGGCTTCCACTCGTTCCATACCGCCTGGATGACGCTGGCCGGCTTCGGGCTTGCGGTCGCCTTCGGTATCGCGCTCGGCCTCGTCCTCGGCGCCAGCCGCTTCTTCTATGCCGGCTTCTACCCGCTGCTGGTCGGCTTCAACTCGATCCCGAAGGTCGCCGTTGTGCCGATCCTCGTCATCTGGTTCGGCGTCGGCTGGCTACCGGCGGTGCTGACCGCCTTCATGATCTCCTTCTTCCCCATCGTCGTGAACGTCGCGACGGGCCTCGCCACCATCGAGCCGGAGACCGAGGACGTGCTGAAGGCGCTCGGCGCCTCCAAACTGCAGATCATGACCAAGGTCGGCATCCCCCGGTCGCTGCCCTATTTCTTCGGCTCGCTGAAGGTCGCCATCACGCTCGCCTATGTCGGCTCGGTGATCGCCGAGTACAACGCCTCGCGCTACGGCATCGGCAACCTGATGGCGCGCGCCTCGGCCGACTTCAACGTGCCGCTGCTCTTCGCCGCGCTCATCGCCCTCGCGATCCTCGGCGTCGCCATGTACATGGCGACCGTCTGGCTGGAGAACCGCATGACCGGCTGGGCCCAGCGCTCGTCCTTCGCGGCGAACTGAACGGGCCTGTGCCCGAAGCGCGCTTGCCCCGGCGACCGGCAACCCCCATAAAACGGGTCCGGCTTCCTCTCCCGTCACGGCGGACCCATGAAAGCAGTCATCGACATCATCATCATCGCCCTCAACCTCTACTGGTGGGTGATCATCATCTCGGCGGTGCTGTCCTGGCTCATCGCCTTCAACGTGCTGAACTACCGCAACCAGGTCGTCGCCCAGATCGACACGACGCTGCGGGCGCTCACCGAACCGGTCCTCGCGCCGATCCGGCGACGCATGCCCAATCTCGGCGCCGTCGACATCTCCCCCATCGTCCTACTTCTCGGCATCATCTTCATCCAGATGCTGCTGGCCTATTACGTGCGCCCCTACGTGTTCTGAGGCGGGCGGTGAGCGAGGCGCCCTTCCGCATCGTCGGCGACCGCCTGCTGGTGGATGTCCGGCTGACGCCGCGGGGCGGACAGGACCGGCTCGAAGGGGCCGACCGGCTCGCCGACGGGCGGGCGGTGTTCAGGGCGCGGGTGCGGGCCGTGCCCGAGGACGGCAAGGCGAACCAGGCACTGGAGCATCTGATGGCTGACGAACTCGGCGTTGCGCGATCCCAGGTGAGCGTGGTCCAGGGCAAGACCGCACGGCTCAAGACGCTGGAGGTTCACGGCGACGTCGGCGCCATCGCCGCGGTGCTGGCACGGCTGGCCGCGGCCGTCCTGGTCCTCCTCATCCTCGTCGCGGGCCCCGGTCCTGCCGGGGCGCAGTTCATGCCGCGCGGCGACATCTGCTCGGACCCTTCGGAGTTCATGCGCACCCGCTCCGTCGTGGAGCGGGCCGGGCTGCCGGCCCCGGAGCGCGCTCGCCTCGTCCGCACGCTGCGCGCCGCACATTCCCTCGCGCGCGACGCCTGCCCGCAGCGCGACGGCTGGCTCATCCGCCGTGCGGTCGGCATGCTGAACGCCGTCAACCGCGAGGTGCGCCGGCCTCCGGTGGATCTTCCGCTGTTCCTGCGCGAGTGAACCGTCCGCTCAACGCCCGTTGACGGCGACGGGACCCTTCTGGAGCTTCTCGGCGAGACCATAGAGCTGTTCGCGCCGGTCCATCTCGTTCCAGACCTCGGCGGGGTCTATGCCCATATCGGCCCACAGGACGGTCAGGTTGTAGATGAGGTCGGCGCTTTCGCGCACCACCGCCTCGCGATCGTCGACGACCGCGTCGAGCGTCACCTCCGCCGCCTCTTCCATCAGCTTCTTCGCCATCTTGGCGCGGCCGCTGGCGAGCAGCCTGGCCGTGCGCGAGGAACTGTTCCCATTGCGGCTGACCCGGGTGATGGCTGCATGCAGACGGGCGATGGCGTCGGACATTCGGGGCCTTCGATCCTCGTCTCCGGGCGAATCAAATGTCTATTATCGCGGATGAATCACGCTGCCACAGAAATGCGGCCTGTCAATGACGGTGGGCCATACGGGAGCGCGCATGCCCCTCCCCGAAGCCGCAGAAAGCGGGTGGTCGCATCGACTGACCATTGCCTATAGGACCGCATCCAAGATCAACGGGGACGGAATCCGGTGAGCCTGCGCGATTGGTCCCTGCTGGTGACGCTCTCCATCCTCTGGGGTGGGTCCTTCTTCTTCGTTCGCGTCGCGCTGGAGGGCGTTCCGCCGCTGACGCTCGTCCTGGCGCGGGTGGCGATTGCCTCTGCCGTGCTGCTCGTCCTGCTGCGCATCACCGGAGAGCGGCTGCCACAGCGGCGGGACGTGTGGCTGACGCTCGCCGTGATGGCGCTTCTCAACAACGTCATCCCCTTCTCACTGATCTTCTGGGGTCAGACCGCGATCCCGGCCGGGCTCGCGGCGATCCTCAACGCGACGACACCGCTGTTCACGGTCATCGTCATGCACCTCTTCACCGATGACGAGCGGGCAACACCGGGCAAGGCCTTCGGGGTCGCGCTCGGCTTCGCCGGGGTGGTGGTGCTCGTCGGGCCGGCGGTCACGGGCGCGCTCGACACACCGCTCTGGGCGCTGGCGGCCTGCCTCACCGCCGCCCTCTCCTACGCCTTCTCCGGGCTCTGGGGCCGGCGCATCAAGCCGCTCGGCGTGACCCCGACCTTCACCGCCTGGGCGCAGCTCACAGTCACCAGTCTCGTCATGACGCCCGTCGTCGCACTCGTCGACCGGCCCTGGTCCCTCGCCATGCCCGGCATCGCGGCCATCGCCGCGGTGCTCGCCCTCGCCGTCCTGTCGACGGCGCTGGCCTACATCCTCTTCTTCCGCATCCTCGCCAGCGCCGGCCCGAGCAATCTCCTGCTCGTCACCTTTCTCATCCCGGTCTCGGCCATTCTCCTTGCCAGCCTCTTTCTCGGCGAGAGACTGGCCTGGACGCATTTCGCCGGCATGGCGCTGATCGGCCTCGGTCTCGCCGCCATCGACGGCCGGTTGTGGCGGACAATCCGGGGCTAGCCCTCGCCCCCCGTCAGCAGGCTGGCATTGCCCCCGGCGGCGGCCGTGTTGACGGTCACCACCTGCTCCACCGCGAAGCGCGGCAGATAGTGCGGCCCGCCGGCCTTCGGTCCCGTGCCCGAAAGGCCCGAGCCGCCGAACGGCTGGGTGCCGACCACGGCGCCGATCATGTTGCGGTTCACATAGACATTGCCGTGGGCAAGGCGCGAGACGACCTCCTCCACCATCTGGTCGATACGCGAATGGATGCCGAGGGTCAGACCGGTGCCGTTGGCCGCGACGGCATCGGTGAGCGGCCCAAGCTTGCCCGCCTTCCAGGTCGTGACGTGCAGCACCGGCCCGAAGACCTCGTCCGTCAGATCCTCCGGTCTTGCGACGCGGATGATGGCCGGCGCGACGAAAAGCCCGGCGGGCGCATCCGCCGGCAGGCTCGCCTGCCAGACGAGGCGCCCTTCCGACTTTGCCCTCGCCACGACCGCATCGAGCCGCTCCTTCGCCTCGACGTCGATCACCGGGCCGACATGGGTGGCCGGATCGGCGGGATCGCCGATCCTCAGTTCCGCCGCCGCCCCCTGCACCATCTCCAGCATACGCTCGGCCACGTCCTCCTGCAGGCACAGGAGCCGGAGCGCCGAGCAGCGCTGGCCGGCCGAGCGGAAGGCCGACATGACGACGTCGTCGCTGACCTGTTCCGGCAGGGCGGTGGCATCGACGATCATGGCGTTGATGCCGCCGGTCTCGGCGATCAGCGGCACGATGGGTCCGCGTTTCGCCGCCAGCTGCTGGTTGATCTTCCACGCGACCTCGGTCGAGCCGGTGAAGGCGACGCCGGCAACCCGCGGTTCGCCGACCAGCAGCGCGCCGACCCGCCCGTCGCCGGGCACCAGCGCCAGCGCGTCGCCGGGAATGCCGGCCTTGTGCGCCAGAGCCACCGCCGCAGCGGCGACCAGCGGCGTCTGCTCGGCGGGCTTGGCGATGACGGCGTTGCCGGCAGCGAGCGCCGCGGCCACCTGCCCGAGGAAGATGGCAAGCGGGAAGTTCCACGGGCTGATGCAGACGATCGTGCCGCGCCCGCGCAGGGTGAGCCGGTTCTCCTCGCCGGTCGGGCCGGGCATCAGCAGCCCCTCGCCGAAATGCCGCCGCGCCTCCTGCGCGTAGTAGCGGCAGAAGTCGACGGCCTCACGGATCTCGGCGACCCCGTCGTCGAGCGTCTTGCCGGCCTCGCGCGCCAGCAGGGCGCAGAGCATACCGCGCTCGCCCTCCAGCAGGTCGGCCAGTCTCTCCAGAGCCTCGGCGCGGGTGCTCACCGGCGTGCGGCTCCATGCGGCGAAGCCGGCTGTGGCACGGTCGAACGCGGCCTGCACCGCGGCCTCGTCCGCTTCCTCGACAGCCCCGACAACCTTGCCGTCCACCGGGCTGGTGACCGACCGGATCGCCCCTCGCACGGCCTTGCCGCCGATCAGCGGTCGGGCGGTGGCCGGAAAGCGCGCCGGACCCTTGCCGGCCTCGGCGACAAAGGCCGCGAGCGCCTTGGCGTCGCCGAACTCGACGCCGGCCGAATTGACCCTGCCGGGCGCATAGACGTCCTTCGGCAGCGGCAGCTTGCGCGGGCGCGCGTCACTGGCGTTGCCGATCCAGCTCTGCGGCCGGGTGAGCAGGGTCTCCACCGGCACCGCGGGATCGGCGGAGGCGGAGACGAAGGAGGAATTGGCGCCGTTCTCGAGCAGCCTGCGGACGAGATAGGCAAGCAGGTCGCGATGTCCGCCCACCGGCGCATAGGTGCGGCAGGCGGCGTCAGGCAGGGTCGCCAGCAGCGAATCGTAGAGCGCCTCGCCCATGCCGTGCAGGCGCTGGAACTCGTAGTCGTCCGCGCCGCCGGCCTCCTCCAGGATGGTGGCGATGGTCAGCGCGTTGTGGGTGGCGAACTGCGGATAGATGCGTGGCCGGGCCGCGAGCAGACGGCGCGCGCAGGCCGTGTAGGCGAGATCCGTCATCGGCTTGCGGGTGAAGACCGGGAAGTCCGGAAGGCCGCGCTCCTGGGCCCGCTTCACCTCGGTGTCCCAGTAGGCGCCCTTGACGAGGCGCACCATCAGCTTGCGGTCGAGGCGGGTGGCGAGGGCGTCAAGCCAGTCGATCACCGCCAGCGCCCGCTTCTGGTAGGCCTGAACGGCGAGGCCGAAGCCGTCCCATCCGGCGAACGAGGGATCGGCCAGCACGGCGGCGATGATGTCGAGCGACAGTTCGAGGCGATCGGCCTCCTCGGCGTCGACGGTGAAGTTGAGGTCATGCGCCTTGGCCGCTTGTGCCAGCTTGAGGAGCTTCGGCACGAGCTCCGTCAGGACCCGCTCGCGGCTCACCGCCTCGTAGCGCGGGTGCAGGGCGGAGAGCTTCACGGAAATGCCGGGACGGTTCGGCAGGGCCTCGTTGCCCGCCGCCTTGCCGATGGCCTCGATGGCGTCGTGGTAGGAGGCGAGATAGCGCGCGGCATCGGCGGCCGTGCGGGCGCCCTCGCCGAGCATGTCATAGGAGTAGCGGAAGCGGCGGGCCGAGCCGGCGCGCCCCAGCGCCTCCTGGATGGTCTGGCCGAGGACGAAATGCGAGCCGAGCAGGCGCATGGCCTGCCGCGTCGCCGCCCGCACCGTCGGCAGGCCGAGCCGCTTGCCGAGCGTCTCCAGGATGCCCTCGGGCGTCTCGCCGGGATGGATGACGCGGGCGGTGACACCCAGCGCCCAGGCTGAGGCCGAGACCAGCCAGGCTTCCGACTTCGTCGCGCGGTGCGCCCAGTCGGTGCCCGACAGCTTGTCCTCGATCAGCGCGTCGGCGGTGCGCGAATCCGGCACGCGCAGCAGCGCCTCGGCCAGCACCATGAGGGCGAGTCCCTCCTTGGTGGTCAGCGAATATTCGCGCAGGAAGTCCTCGATTCCGCCGAGCCCACCCGACTTGGCACGGATGGCGCCGATCAGGGCGCGGGCCCGCTGGTCGATCCGCGCCTCGGCCTCCGGCGCGAGAGCGGCGGTGGCGAGGAGGCGGCGGGCGATGGCCTCGTCGGCCTCGGCATAGGGGGCGTCGAAGCGGGGGAGTGACGACAAGGGGCAACCTCGAGCCTGCGTTGGCGGTATCGTCACCATATCCGCACATATGCCGTGATTCGAGAGGGCGAATTATCGCATGCGCCGGACTATTCACTGTCATTCTTCATTCTGATAGAGATTTTCGCCATGTCCGATCCGCTCGACGCTCTCGATCGCAAGCTCCTCCGCCTGCTGCAGGAGGACGGCCGCATCGCCAATGTGGACCTCGCCGAGCGGGTGGGACTCTCGCCGACCGCCACCAGCGAGCGCGTCAAGCGGCTGACACGCGACGGCATCATTGCCGGCTACGGCGCCCGCCTCGACCCGCAGAAGCTCGGGCGCGGCTTCCTCGTCTTCGTCGAGGTGACGCTGGACAAGACCACGCCCGATGTCTTCGACCGCTTTGCGAACGCCGTCACACGCGCGCCCGACGTGCTCGAGTGCCATCTGGTCGCCGGCGGCTTCGACTACCTGATCAAGACGCGCGTCGCCGACATGGCGGCCTACCGCGTCTTCCTCGGCGAGGTACTGCTGTCGCTGCCCGGCGTGCGCGAGACACGCACCTATGCGGTGATGGAAGAGGTGAAGGCGACATCAAGCCTGCCGGTCTAGACCTTCTCGGGATGCGCGCCTTCCTGCGTCGCGGCGGACGCCTGCGACAGGTTCTGCCGGCTGAGCTGGTCGGCAGAATGCCGCGCCTCGCGCGCCATCTCGACGAGACGGCCGCCCTGCCCCTTGCCGCTGCGGATCATCACGTCGATCGCGGCCAGGGCCTGGCTGAGGCTGGCGAGTGCGTCGCGGTGCGGCATGATCCGGCCCATCCCCTCTGTTCGTCGAAAGCGGAGGGTAGGAAATGCGGGTTTCAGCCCGGCGACACACCAAGAAACAAATGTTGCCCGCGCGAAATACGGCACCTGAAACGGTTCAGCCGGGCTTGCAGACGAGCTTGCTTTCGAGCGCCGCCTCGACCGCCGCCTCGGAATAGGGCAGCGGCACATAATCCCCCGCCGCCCATTTCGCGAAGAGGTCGCGATAGTGCGGCGAATTCGGATTGCCCGACTGGCCCGGCGTGTTGATCGTCACCGAACGATCGAGATCGGCGAGATCGACGACGAGGCGGAACGAGGACCCCATCATGGTGCGGAAATCGGTGCCCCTGTAGCCCGTATGCATGGGCGTGACGGCGGAGCCCGCATGCGGCACCGGCCCGATCGACCAGGCCTTCGCGGTCGCCTCCGGCAGCAGGAAGGACAGGGGGTGCTGGAAATAGCCGTGGTGTAGCTTGCCCCAGGCCCAGCCCTGCGGATCCGGCCCGAGCAGCGCCTTCATTTCGGCATAGGCAGCCCCGAGCGACGACAGCAGGAGGGCATTGCGGGTCGCCGCCGGGTCGGCGCCGAACCGGTCGTCGGGCGCCTCAAGGGCGGCCAGCGTTCCATCGACGTCGCCCGGCACCATCAGCGCATGCAGTTCGGGAGCGACGACGGCGTTCCACAACGCCTTCTTCAGATGCTTGGCCCACCAGACCTCGAACAGCGCCCCGGCGGCCGAGGTGGAGGTCAGCGCATGATCCCAGGCCCCCAGCATGGCCAGCGCCGCAGCCGTATCGGGATCGGGTGCCGACAGTCCCGCCAGCAGCTTGCCGAGGCGGCGGGCCGGAATGGAGACGACGTCCGTCTGCAGCGCCCGCGAGGTGGCGAGCGTGTGGGGCGAGGCGGAGAGAAGCACCTCCTCGATGCGGTTCGCCCGCGAGTAGTCCACCCACTCGAAGCCGAACGGATAGGCCTCGTGGTCCCACCCCTCCGGCACGTTCATCTCGTTGGCCGAGAAGACGAAGCCGCGCTCGGGATTGTGGATGACCGGTGCCAGGGCGCGGTCGCGCCAGCCGGCCCATTCGTAGCGCCCGTCGCCCGGCACGGGCAGGAGGCCGTCCCAGTTGGGCCGGATCGGATTGATGCCGGCCGGCATCCAGGCGATGTCGCCCGCCTTGTCGGCATAGACGAGGTTGCAGGAGGGCGTGCCCCAGGTGACGGCCGCGGCGCGGAACTCGGCGAGGTTCTTCGCCCGTATCAGCTTGTGGGCGACGAGATAGGGCGCCGTTCCGGGTTCGAAATAGGCGGCGCGGATGGCGTAGAGCCGGCCGGCCTCGGCGTCCTCGTGAACGACGGGACCGTGGCGCGTGAACTTCAGCACCAGAATCTGGTCGTCGCAGCCCTTGACCTTGACCTTCTCCTCGACGGTGCGCACCCGCTCCCAGGTGTCGCCATAGCGGTAGAGGTCGCGGTCATCCGGGTGGGTCTCGTAGAAGTAGAGATCCTCCTGGTCGATGTAGAAGATGGTCAGGCCCCAGGCGATGGTGCCGTTATGTCCGATCATCACGCCCGGCACCGATGGCTCGCCGGCGCCGACGATGTCGAGCGTCGGGCAGGTCAGGTGGAAGACGGTCCGGAGCGAGGGCATGCCGTGAACACGGTGCGGGTCGGAGCCGAGGATCGGCATGCCCGTGTCGGTCCTGGAGCCATGCACCGCCCAGTTGTTCGAACCGGTGTACTGGGCGTCGAGCACGACCTCGAGCAGATCGGTGGTCGACCGCCACTTCGGCGCATCCTCCAGCGTCGCCTCC
>CAZEZD010000094.1:0-9332 GCA_964516115.1 uncultured Hyphomicrobiales bacterium | reverse complement strand
GCCGCGTCCACCGCCTCGCCGAGCCGCTCGACGATGGTGTCGATGTCGCCGGCGCTGACGATGAAGGGCGGAGCCAGCAGCACATGGTCGCCGCGCGTGCCGTCCGCCGTGCCGCCGGAGGGATAAACCATCAGCCCGCGGGTCATGGCCTCGGCCTTGATGCGCGCGTGCAGTTTCAGGGCCGGATCGAAGGTTTCCTTCGTGCCGCGGTCGGCGACGAGTTCGATGGCCTGGAACAGGCCGCGGCCGCGGATGTCGCCGACATGGTGGTGGTTGCCGAAGCGCTCGGTGAGGCGGCGCGTCAGGTGCGCGCCCTGCGCCCTGACATTGGCGAGGAGATTGTCGCGCTTGATCACCTGCTGCACGGCGAGGCTCGCGGCGCAGGCCAGCGCATGGCCGAGATAGGTGTGGCCGTGCTGGAACATCTTCGAGCCGCGGTCGAAGGCCTGGAACACCCGGTCCTGCACCAGCACGGCGCCGATCGGGGCGAAGCCGCCGCCGAGCCCCTTGGCGATGGTCATCAGGTCGGGGGCGACGCCCTCCTGCTCGCAGGCGTGCAGCGTGCCGGTGCGGCCCATGCCGCACATGACCTCGTCGAGGATGAGCAGGATGCCGTGCCGGTCGCAGATCTCGCGCACCGCGCGGAAGTAGCCCGGAGGGGCGGTGATGGCGCCGCAGGTGGCGCCGCCGACCGTCTCGGCGACGAAGGCGATGACGCTGTCGGGGTCGAGGCGGTCGATCTCCGCCTCCAGCTCCGCCGCGAGCCGTTCGCCATAGGCCTCGGGCGTCTCGCCGGCCAGTCGCCCCCGATACTCGTAGGGCGGCGAGACGTGATGGGTCTCGATCAGCAGCGGTGCATATTGCACCCGCCGCGCGGCGTTGTGACCGATGGCAAGCGCTCCCAGCGTATTGCCGTGATAGCTCTGCCGGCGGCCGATGAAATGGCGGCGCTGCGGCTGGCCGATCTCGACGAAATACTGCCGCGCCATCTTCAATGCCGTCTCGATCGCCTCCGACCCGCCGGAGAGGAAATAGACGTGGCTCATGCCGGCCGGGGCGTCCGCCACCAGCATCGCAGCCAGGTCCTCGGCCACCCGGGTGGTGAAGAAGCTCGTATGGGCGTAGGCGAGGCTGTCGAGCTGGGCGTGCATCGCCTTGAGCACGTCGGGATGGGAATGGCCGAGGCAGGAGACCGCGGCGCCTCCCGATGCGTCGATATAGTCGCGACCCCCGGAATCGCGGATGACGATGCCCTGGCCGGAGACCGCGGTCGGATAGTCGTGGGCGAGGCTGCGGTGGAAGATGTTCGTCATCGGCGCGATCGATCCCGTCATGGCGGTCAGCGGAGCCATTTGGGCGAATTCGGCGCGGTCCGACAATGGCTGCGACGGCGGAACTGGCCTGCGGGCCGCTCCGTTCTGGCGATGACCACGAATTTGCAATAGTTTTGTGGCTTCCATCGCAGCATTGCGAGGGCTCCGGCGCGACCGGACTGGCTGCCCGCCCGGGCTGTCCCGACGAGGAGAAGACGTGCGGCTTCCAGCGATATGGCGCGGATCGTCGGGCCTTGGGCTCGCAGCGGCACTGGTGGCCGCGCTCGCCGCCATTCCCGAATCGGCCTCCGCCCAGACATCTGCTGCATGCACGCAGATCCGCGCCCGCATCGCGCAGCTCGACCGGGCGCCGGCCGGTGGGGCGGCCAACCGGCGCTTTGCCGTCGCCGCCCAGCGCCAGCGCGGCGAGATCGCCAACGTCACCCGCGCCTATCAGGCGGCCGGCTGCGGCGGCTTCTTCCAGGGCGCCCAGTGTGCCGGGCTCGACGCCCGTCGCCGGCAGATGCAGGCGAACCTCGCCCAACTCGAGGCGCAGGCCGGCGGAGGCGGCGTCCAGTCGGCACAGCGCGCCCAGCAACGCGCCCAGTTGATCGCCGCCTACGACGCCAATGGCTGCCGCGGCGGGGTCGCCACCCGCGAGGCGGCGGCGCCACGGCCGTCCTTCTTCGGCTTCGGCGGCGCGCCCGAGCGCGAAGTCTATCGCGAGTACCGCACGCCTGACGCGCGCCCCCAGGCCGCCTACCGCGAAGGCGCCGAGCCGCAGCGGCCCGGCTTCGGCAACTTCATCGAGCATCTCTTCGGCGCCAGACGGGAATCCCCTGGCGGTCTGCCAAGCTATGTCGAACCGATTCCGGAAGATCAGCTTCGCCCGAGCGACGGCGACGAGCGGCCCCGCAACGTCGGCCATCGCGCCGTCTGCGTCCGCCTGTGCGACGGGGCCTTCTTCCCCATGACCTCCTCGGCGCGGCCCGGCGCCAGCCTCGGGCAGGAGGAGATGTGCCAGATGCAGTGCCCCGGGGCCGAGGTGGCGCTCTACCGCATGCGGGACGACCAGATCGAGAACGCCGTCTCCGTCGACGGCAGCCCCTACACCGCGCTGCCCAACGCCCTGCGCTTCCGGCAGCGCTTCGATGCCGCCTGCACCTGCCGGCCGCGCAACGGCTCCTGGGCGGAGGCCTTCTCGCAGCGCCAGGACCCGACGCTCAGGTCCGGCGACCAGGTCATCTCCGCCGACCAGGCACGGCTCCTGTCCACCCCCGCCGACCAGCGCCAGGCCGTTCGCGAGGAGATGGCGGCCGAGCAGCGGGCGCGCCGGGAAGCCGAGCGCCTGGCGCGGATCGAGAGCACGCGCGGGCGCGGCGGCGCACCGCGCGCCACCATCGGCCTCGACGGGTCCATCCGCCCGCCGGCGGACCCGGAACCGAGCGGCATTCGCGGTGCGGTCGCTGATCCCGTCCCGGTCGAGGGGGAGACGCCCGGAGCCAACGCGCCGCCCGATGGCGAACGCCGCAATATTCGCGTCATCGGCCCGGTCCCGCCTCCGAGGGCGCAGGCGCCGGTCACACCCAACGGCGGCTGACGCGCCGCGCGCCAGCCGTCAACGAAAGCAGATCATGGACAGTCTCCTTCACGCGCTCGTCTGGGCCGGCCTCCTCGCCGCGACGGCCTGGCTCGTCTCGTTCTGGCCGCGCTGGGTCGCCAACGACCTCGGCGTGCCGGAGCGCGCGTTCCTGGTGCGGCCCTGGATGCGCGGACTTGCGCCCTACAGCGAGCGGTGGCCCTTCATCTCGCTGGCCTTCTACGCCCACCTCTGGCGCCGCGGCCGCATCCTCGAGTTCGTGCTCGCGGTCATCGCCGCCCTGTCGATCTTCCGGGCCGCCAGCGCCTTCTTCAAGACGGCCGCCGCCGTCGTGCGGACCAGTGCCTGACGGAGGAGTGGACTCGCCGCCAGGCGTTCGTGCAGAAATCACGGAAACGGTTGCAGAAGAAACCATCGGGAGGTTGCGCATGGAGATCGCCGGGGCGGACGGTCCGACCCTCCGCTTCGCCTATCGCCGCAGTCCCGACCAGGACGCCGCCGCGCCGGTGCGCCATCCGGTGGTCATCGTCGGGGCGGGGCCGGTCGGCCTGTCGCTCGCCATCGACCTGGCGCTGCGCGGTGTCAGGGTCGTGCTGCTCGACGATGCCGAGCGCATCGGCGAGGGCAGCCGCGCCATCTGCTTCGCCAAGCGCACGTTGGAGGTCTTCGACCGCCTCGGCGTCGGCGAGGAGCTCGTCGGGAAGGGTGTGACCTGGCAGCGAGGCCGCGTCTTCCATGGCGATCGCGAGCTCTATGGCTTCGACCTCCTGCCGGAGTCCGGCCACAGGATGCCGGCCTTCATCAACATCCAGCAGTACTATGTCGAAGCGGCCCTGGTGGCGCGGACCGGCGAGCTAGCCGACCTGATCGACCTGCGCTGGGCCAACCGTGTCACGGAGGTCGAGCAGGCCGTCGACGGTGCGACGCTGACCATCGAGACACCCGAGGGACCCTATCGCCTCGCCGCCGATTGGGTGGCGGCCTGCGACGGCTCGCGGTCGCCGATCCGCTGCATGATGGGGCTCGACTTTGCCGGTGAGGTCTTCGACGACCGCTTCCTCATCGCCGACGTCAAGATGACGGCGGATTTTCCGACCGAGCGCTGGTTCTGGTTCCAGCCGCCGTTCCATGCCGGCCAGTCGGCGCTGCTGCACAAGCAGCCGGACGACATCTGGCGCATCGACCTGCAGCTCGGCCGGGAGGCCGATGTCGATACCGAGAAGCGGCCGGAGAACGTCGTCCCGCGCATCCGACGCATGCTCGGCCACGACGACTTCACACTCGAATGGGTGTCGATCTACACGTTCCAGTGCCGGCGGCTCGCCCGCTTCATCCACGGCCGGGTGATCTTCGCCGGCGATTCCGCTCATCAGGTTTCGCCCTTCGGCGCACGCGGCGCCAATTCGGGCGTGCAGGACGCGGAGAACCTCGCCTGGAAACTGGAGCTCATCCTGGCCGGAGAGGCAGGACCCGGCCTGCTCGCCAGCTATGACAGCGAGCGTGGCGCGGCTGCGGACGAGAACATCCTCAACTCGACGCGCGCCACCGATTTCATCGCACCTGCTTCCCCGGGCGAGCGAAGGCTGCGCGACGCGGCTCTCGCGCTTGCCGCCGCGGCGCCCTTTGCCCGCCGCCTCGTCAATTCCGGGCGGCTGTCGGTGCCCTCCACCTACGACACCCCGCTGTCGACCCCCGATGGGGAGGACTGGTCGGGGACGGCCCAGCTCGGCGCGCCCGTGCCCGACGTCCCGCTGGTCCGCCCCGACGGGACGCCGATCCACCTGACCGCGCTGGTGTCCGGCCGCTTCATGCTGCTCTGCATGGGAGAGGGGCCGGCCATCTTGCCGGGGGCGGACGTGCTGGTCATCGGCCGCGACGTGCTGGACGACGAAGGTCTCTTCGTCGAACGCTTCGACGCGACCCAGGGCGCCTGCTTCCTGCTGCGGCCCGACGGCCACCTGACGGCGCGTTGGCGCAAGTGCGATCCCGTGAAGGTCATGGATGCGATGCGACGGGCAAAAGGCTTCTGAAACAAGGACATGGTCGGCAGAGATGAATCGGAATCAGTCCCTGAAGACTCTGAATCTCAACGTGAGGACAGGCCCATGACCGCGCTTGTCACCGAGAACCGTCTCGCCGATCCGGATGCGGCCTTTCGCCTACTGGTGGAGGCCCACCGGCCGCTGTCGGAGGCCGAGAGCGCCGATCTCAACGCCCGGCTGGTGCTGATCCTTGCCAACCATATCGGCGATCAGGCCGTGCTGGCCGCAGCTCTGGCGCTTGCCGCGGCGACCCTCAGCCGATCGACGAGCGTCCCGACAGCCAGGGCGTGATCGCCATCCACGGGCGATCCACCTGCGCGCCGTGTCCGGGACGTTCCTCCCGCGGCAGTTTCAGCGGGTGGATGTCGAGAAGCGGCAGGCTGGGCCCGGAATAGTTCTCGCTGATGAGCACGCCGGAGCGCACGCCGCGCACCAGCACGGCATCGGAGGGGGCGGAGGAGAAGAAGGCCTCTCCCGGTGTCCGCTCGCGGCCGATCATCCGCGTCTCCTCGAAGGCGACCACCGCGCCGTTGTCGGCATGCAGCGCATAGAGCAGGGGCATTGTCTCGGCCTCCTGGAAGCCGATGGCCTCGACGAAGCGCCAGCTTTCCTCCTGCACATCCCCCTCGGCGATGTCGGCCGTCAGAGCCCGGCGAAGCGCGGAGGCGCGGGTGCGCCTGGCGATGACGCGCCAGGCGCTCATGCCGCCCCAGGCCACCAGCCAGAAGAGAGCCGCCATCAGCCAGGTCTGGTCCGTTCCGAAGGTCACGCCGGTGCCGAACTGAAGCAGCCAGGCGAGCAGCAGCGCCACTGGACCGATGAACATGAGGGAGATGAAGCCGAGCCCGAGCCCGGACCCGATCTCCGCAAGGTCCGCCTGGGGGTCGTGATGCAGGCCGTGCATCGTCTGCTCCAGCACGGCCCGTTCGGAACGGTCGGCAGGCCGGCGATAGGACAACGACAGGGGGCGCTCGCGCGTCTCGACCATGGGGTCGCTCACTCCGCCGCCTCCCGCGGCGGCTTCAGGATGATGGCAGCACGATCTTCGGGCGAAACCGCGGCAGACTCCTGCGATCGTGCGGGCGTTCCGCGATCGAGGCCCGCGATCTTTTCCTCGGCCTCGGCGGCCTCGCGCTGACGGTTCCACAATCCGGCATAGAGGCCGCCCTTGGCAAGCAATTCTCCATGCGTGCCGCGCTCGGCCACCCTGCCGTCCTCGAGAACGATGATCTCGTCGGCGTTGACGATGGTGGAGAGACGGTGCGCGATGACGATGGCGGTGCGCTCGCGGGCGATGCGGTCGAGCGCCTCCTGGATCTCCTGCTCGGTATGGCTGTCGAGCGCCGATGTCGCCTCGTCGAGCACCAGGATCGGTGGCGACTTGAGGATGGCGCGGGCGATGGCGACGCGCTGCTTCTCGCCGCCGGAGAGCTTGAGGCCGCGCTCGCCGACCTCGGTTGCATAGCCGTCCGGGCTGCGGGTGATGAAGTCGTGGATCTGGGCAAGACGTGCCGCCTCCTCGACCTCGGCGTCGCCCGCTTCCCAGCGGCCGTAGCGGATGTTGTAGCGGATCGTGTCGTTGAACAGCACGGTGTCCTGCGGAACCATGCCGATGGCCTGCCGGAGCGAGGCCTGCGTCACCTCGCGGATGTCCTGTCCGTCGATGGTGATGCGGCCGCCGCTGACGTCGTAGAAGCGGAACAGCAGGCGCGAGATGGTCGACTTTCCAGCGCCCGACGGGCCGACGATGGCGATGGTCTTGCCGGCCGGGACCTCGAAGGTCACGCCCTTGAGGATGGGGCGGGCGGGATCGTAGGCAAAGGTCACGTCCTCGAAGCGGATCGTCCCGCCGCCGACCGCGAGCGCCGGGGCGCCGGGGCTGTCGATGATCTCGGGACTGCGGCCGAGAATGGCGAACATCGCCTCGATGTCGGTCACCGCCTGCTTGATCTCGCGATAGACCATGCCCATGAAATTGAGCGGCTGGTAGAGCTGGATCATCATGGCGTTGATCATCACGAAGTCGCCGACAGTGTTGCGGCCGCGGGTGATGTCGATGGCGCAGAGCACCATGGCGACCGTCATGCCCGCCGTGAAGATCGCGGCCTGCCCGGCGTTGAGCACCGCCAGCGAGGTGAGCGCCTTGGTCGAGGCCGTCTCGTATTTCGCCATGGAGACGTCGTAGCGGGCCTTCTCGCGTGCCTCCGCCGAGAAGTACTTCACCGTCTCGAAATTCAGCAGCGAGTCGATCGCCTTGACGTTGGCGTTTGTGTCGCTCTCGTTCATGTCGCGGCGAATGGCGATGCGCCATTCGGTGGCAGAGTAGGTGAATCCGAGATAGGCCGCGACCGTCACCAGAATGACGACCACATAGCGCCAGTCGAACATCCACAACAGGATGCCGACGATCATCGCCAGTTCCAGGATGGTCGGCAGCAGTTGCAGGATGATCATCCTGACGATGGTCTCGATGGCGTTCCGCCCGCGCTCCAGCACCCGCGTCAGGCCGCCGGTCTTGCGTTCCAGATGGAAGCGCAGCGACAGCCTGTGCATGTGCTCGAAGGTGCGCAGCGCCAGGCGTCGGACCGCGTTCATCGAGACCTTGGCGAAGAGCCCGTCGCGCATCTGCGTGACAACCGCCATCAGGACGCGGGACAGACCGTAGGCGAGGGTCAGCGTCACCGGCGCGGCGAGGACGGCCAGCCACCAGCCGGACTGCGCAGCCTGAGGCGCTGCCAGCGCATCCGTCGCCCATTTGAAGGTGAAGGGCACCACCATGGTGACCACCTTGGCTATCACCAGCAGGACCATGGCCCAGGCGACCCGCCGCTGCAGGTCGGTGCGGTCGTGCGGCCAGATGAACGGCCACAGATGCACGATGGTCCGGGTCAGGGCGCCGCTCTCCGACGAGACGGTCTGGGGCGCGGCCGCCGGCGCGGGCGGCGCGTGGGAGGATGACACGATCGTCTTGTCCTTGGGGAAGAGGCCGTTTTTCTCTGGAACCGATATAATGGTCTTTCCGTTCCGGTGAAGCCCCGCCAGCGTCCGAAAGCGCATGGCTGACCTCGACACACTCCCCCTGCTATGGTCGCGTCGTGAATCGCGGCCTGAGTGGGCCGCAGCCGATACCCACGCCGGAGAGGCCGCCATGGCGACCATCACATCCATCTGTGTCTATTGCGGCTCCGGGTCGGGCCATGACGCCATCCACGTCAAGGCGGCCCGCGATCTCGGCGCTGCCATGGCCAGGGCCGGCATCCGCCTCGTCTATGGCGGCGGCGGCATTGGCCTGATGGGGACCCTCGCCAAGGCGGTCGTCGACAATGGCGGCAAGGTGCTGGGCATCATCCCGGATTTCCTCAAGCGCAAGGAAATGCCGCTGGATGCGGTCATCGACATCGTCACCGTGCCGGATATGCACACCCGAAAGATGCGCATGTTCACCGAGGCCGACGCCTTTGTCGCGCTTCCCGGCGGCATCGGCACGCTGGAGGAACTGATCGAGCAGCTCACCTGGGCGCAGCTCGGCCGCCACGCCAAGCCGGTCGCCATTGCCAATGTCGGTGGCTTCTGGGACCCGCTGCGCGTCCTGCTCGACCACATGAAGGACGAGGGCTTCATCCGTCCGGGGCTTGCGGTGAAATACGCCGTCATCGACGAGGTCCGCGACATCATCCCGACCCTGCAGGCGCAGGTGGCAGACCTGCCGCAGGAGGCGCTGTCTGCCGAACACGACACGGTGGTCATCGAGAAGATGTGAGGCGTTGAGGTCGATACCAAGATTTGGTACCATTGGCTTATGGCGCGAAACACCTCCATCAGTCTCGGCGATCATTTCACCTCCTTTGTCGACGAGCGGGTGGCGGAGGGGCGCTACAGTTCGGCCAGCGAGGTCGTGCGCGCCGGACTTCGGCTTCTGGAGGAGCATGAGGCGAAGGTCGCGGCCTTGCGCGCAGCCATCGACGAGGGCGACCGCAGTGGACCGGCGACACCCTTCGACTTCGACCGCTTCCTGGACCGAAAGGTGGCATCGCGCCCATGAGGCTGGCGCTGACCCCACGCGCAGCGCAGGATCTCGACGACATTTTCGACTATTCCGCGCAGATGTGGGGCATCGAGCGAGCGATCCTCTACGTGCGTGCGCTGCAGGCCGCCATGGAGCGCTTGCTGCTGTTTTCGGAGCTTGGTCGCTCGATCCACGAGGTCAGGCCGGGCGTCCGGCTCCTTCCCGCGGAATCCCATTTGATCATCTATCGGGTTCGCGCAGAGGCGATTGACGTGGTTCGCATCCTCCATCAGCGGATGGATGTCGAACGTCACATCTGATACCAACGGCCCTCACGACTGACCGATGTGTGCCCAGTCGCGCATGCCGAT
>CAZEZD010000093.1:7307-9378 GCA_964516115.1 uncultured Hyphomicrobiales bacterium | reverse complement strand
GCGATGAAATCGGCTCCGATGGTGGGAAATTCGGGATCGTTGAACGCCTCGCGAAACCCGCTCCACGGCACGTTCGCATCGTCCGGCGGAAAGGCTGCGAGCAGCGCCGCGCTCGGCGGATCGGGCGCGTCGTCATTCGCCAGCGCGTAGCCAGCGTTTGCGACTTCCTCGATCAGCGCGCACTCGGCGGCGGTGCAGCGAAAGGCGAAGCTGCCCTGAATCCAGATGTCAGCCATTGCTCGCCTCCTCCCGTTCGGGCGTGATGACAAGCGGGGGCACCGCGAAGTCGGCCGCATCGAAATGCGCGATGATCGCCGCATAGCTGCCCAATCGCTCGGCGGTGCAGCGCCCCATGAGGATATAGTCGTCCTCGTCGGCAGCGTAGCTTTGCGGTTCGCCGCTGCCGGTGAACACGGTGCGTTCCGCACCCCACTGGCAGGCATAGGCGCCCGACCAGCGCGCGAAGAAAAGCCCATGCGCGATGCAGAAGGCTTCGAGTCCCTCGAACCGCCCCCAGGCGACCTCGTGCGCCATGAGCGCCAAGGGCTCGCCCTCGGGCAGATCGCCGAGCGCGAAGGGTTCGCCGTCCCATTCGGTGGACAGCCCTTCGTTCGCGATGGCCTCGGCGAAGGCGGGAAGCTGGCTGGCGGGGAGCGTCCCGCCGATGGTGATGGATGCCGAAACACGGTCGGCCATGACAAGTCTCCTGTCTGAAATCCGCGCTGCGAGGGCCGCTTGCGGCCGAGCGGCGCGGCGATTTTATGGGGGGCGGAACGGGCGGCGGGTGCGCCGCCGCCCGTCCAGTTTCATGCGGCTTCGCGCTCGGGCTGTTCCTGCGGCTCGGCCTTGGCAGGGGCCGGAAGCGCAATCACCGCGCCGGGGCCGGTCGGTTCCGGCTCGCGGTCGGGGCGCGCCGCGAGCACCTTGGCATGAGCCGCGACGGTGCCGACGCCGCCGCGCGCCGTATAGGCAGCGGGCGGGAACGCCATCCATTTCGGCACCCAACCCTCGACCTTGGGCCGTCCGTTCGTGCCGTCCAGATGGTCGCGGACGATGCGCTTCAAGACCTTGCCCGGTTCCTTCGCATTGGCGGCGGCGACAGGTTCGCCCGCCACCTCGGCGACGATGCGGGTCAGCACCTCCTTGTCGCGGACACACTCGAAAAAGGCGTCGTCGGCCTGCCAGTAGCGGGCCATATCGACGCCGATCTCGCCGCCGACCGCCTCGATGGCGGCGCTGCCGCTGGCGAGCGTTTCGCCCATGACGATGACGATCACGTCCATTACGGCGCGGTCGGGCACGTCGAGCAAGCGGAGGAACACGCCGACAAGTCCGAAGTCGTCGCCGTTGCCGCCGGCCACGGTCGGTTCCTCGGGCGAGAAGCCGAGAAGGTCCAATACGGCGCGGCGCTTCGTATCGAAGTCGGTTTCCGCGCGGCAGGTTTCGACGCTTTCGGCAACCAAATCGTTGCGCGCGGTCTGCGGCTCGGGCTTGATGGTCCAAAGCGGCGAACCGACGATGGCGTGCGCCACCATCAAGCGCAGCGCGACCTTGGGGTGACGGGTCAGCGCGGCGCGCACGGCCGCGTGGCGATGCAGGTCGATATAGGTCTGCATCGTGCTCGTCACCTCGGGGCGCGGCACCTTGGGAGCGGTGTCGATCGGCTCGCCGCGTTCGAGCCGCTTGGCCTCCTTCGACGTGACATAGCCCTCGTAAAAGTCCACCTCGCCGCTCGCGCGCACGTCGATATAGACGCGCGCCCCCTTGCGCTTGGGAGCCTTCACAAACTCGTAGCGATGGAAGTATTCGCCGCGCGGGACGATCACGACATCGCTCCATCCCTCGTCGAGATAGGCTTCGCGGCGATCCTCGATGGCCGCGTCCTGCTCGCGCCAGAAGGCGTCGGCGTCGGCGAAAAAGCGATCCTCGCCGAACAGGTCGGCGATGATCGCGAGCTTGAGCCTCTCGACGTCGAACAGGGCATGTTCGACCTTGATCGACGCGCCGCCGAACAGCCAGTCCTTCAACTGATGGCCGGTCGGGCAATAGGCGTCGGGGTCGCTGAACAGCG
>CAZEZD010000093.1:4162-7297 GCA_964516115.1 uncultured Hyphomicrobiales bacterium | reverse complement strand
GGCGCGGAACGCCTCGCGGATGCGCGGCAACAGATTGCCGAGCGCGAGGATGCGTTTGACGCCAAGCTCGGGGATGCCGAACGTCGCGGAAATATCCGCTTCGTCGCGGCCTTCCTTGACCAGCCGGGTGAAGGTTTCCCAGCGTGTCACCTCGTCGGGCGCGAGCCGCGCGATATTCTCGATCAGCGACGCCTCGATGGCGGCGGCATCGTCGCCGTTCTCGAGAATGGCGCACGGCAAGGGGTCGGCGCTGCCGGTTTCGCCCGCGACGATCTGCGCGGCGGTGAAGCGCCGCGCGCCCGCGACGATCTCGAACGCATCGGGACCGCAATTCGGTCGCACGATCAGCGGCACGAGAACGCCGCGCGCGCGGACGGTCGGAAGGATGTCGGACACGTCCGGCGCCTTCTTCGCGTAGCGCATATTGGCCTTGCTGACGGACAGCTTGCCAAGGTCGATAAAGTCGAGTTTCATTGGTCTGCTCCTTCTGGAGCGCCGGTCCCGTTTGTCTTGCTGGATGGGCGGGACCGGCACTCGATGCGGCGAAACGCGCCGCGCGTCACCCGCCTCGGGGCGGAAGCTCCTTGCCGTTGCGGCTGTCGGCCGCGCGGCGAAGTTCGGTTTCAGCGAAGATGATCGCGCCCGCCCGCCGCGCGGTCTCGGCCCATGTCGAGAGCGGGGCGAACGGTTCGAAATGCTCGTCGCGCTCGATGAACAGGCCGAAGGGCAAGCGGACGCTCGCCATTTCGGACAGGCTGAATGTGCCGAGTTCGGGAAAGCCGAACCCCAAGTCGGCAAGGCCGAACAGCGTGTCGTCATCATCGTAAAGCTCGGTCGCGAGCCATGTTGCCGCGCCCAAGGGATTGAAGAATTTGACCAGCGGAACGGGATCGGGTTCTGGCGCGCCATCGCGCGCGGCGGCGCAGCGGGCCAAGTCGTTCGCGCGCAGCGCGAAGCGCAGTTCGGGGGTCAGCAGGATCATGCCGCCGCCCTCCGCTCGTCGCTTTCGCTGGCCTCGGTATGGCGCGCCATTATCCAGTCGGCGGCCTTGCTCGCCGCGCTCGCGGCGCAGAAGATGGCGCGATTGTCCTCGCGCAAGACCTCCAGCCATGATGCCAGATAATCGGCATGGCGCACGGTCGGTTCGATGCCAAGCGCGGCGCAGAGGAAGGCGCTACCCATTTCCGCGACATATCCTGACAGTCCAGCCCAAAATGGCGGTTGGAAGGTGAAAACCATCGGTTGCCTCCAGCACTGCCCAAAAGCCCCATGGCCTCCCCCGAGGCGGGGGTGGGCGGCGAGAGCGACCGGAGAGGCCTGCTGAAGCGGCGGGCTGCACCCGCAGGGGCGAAATGAAATGGAGCAGCCCGGCGAAGCCGAGGCTTGCAGCGCGCCGCGGCGGGCCTAGCAGGGAGCGCCGACCACTCCCGCATCGAGGGAGAGGCCAAAAAATCGGAGCCGCCGCGCAAGCGGCGTCCGCTTAATGGCGGGCGACAGCCCGCATCGACATGCATCGCGAAGCGGCCGATCGCGCGAGGGATCGGCCGCCATGGCAGTGGCGCTCGTGCGTTAAGTCAGCATGTAGCCGACGTCGGAGGCGCCGGTCGGATAGGCGAACATGGTGGAGCGAAGATCGGCCGCGGTGAGGCCGTGGCGGATTGCCAGACCGAAAACGTTGATTACCTCGTCGGCGTTCGGCCCCACGAGATGCGCGCCGAGGATGAGGTCCGTGTCCTCGTCGATCAGCAGCTTATGGCCGTAGACCGGCTCGGCGAGGCGGCGGGCGGTGAACCAGTCTGGCGTCGAGGCTGCGTTGACCCGGAGCGCGACGCCGCCGCGGCGCGCCGCCTCCTCTGACAGTCCGACGGCGGCGATCGGCGGCAGAGTGAAGGCCACGCTCGGCACGCCGCGATAGTCCGGCTGGTGCGTCGGGCCATCCAGGAGGTTGGCGGCAACTACCTTGGCATCGTGGCTGGACACCGGCGTCAGCCGCGGCCCGACTCCGGCAGCGTCGCCGGCGGCATAGACCCGCGGGTTGGAAATGCTCCGCAGATGCGCGTCGAGCTGCAGGCGCCCGTCCTGCACCGCCACCTCGCCGGCGGACAGGTCGAGCGCCTTGAGGTCAGGACCGCGCCCGGCGGCATGAACGACGAGATCGGCGGCGACGCTGAGATCAGGCTCGCCCTGGCGCTCGGCGTGGACCAGCAGACCGCTCCCGCTGCGCTCGACCCGGGTAACGGTGGCACCGGTCTCGACGCGGATGCCGAGCGCCTCGAACCGGGGCGTCAGCCAGCCCACCAGGTCGGGATCGAAGTGCGGCAGGAGCCGCTCGGCCCGCTGTAGGATGGTGACCTCTGCGCCCGCTCGGGCCGCCAGATGCGAGAACTCCGCAGCGACATAGCCGCCGCCGATCAGCACGATCCGGCGCGGCAGGGCCTGAAGCTCCAGGAACGCATCGCTTGTGCTCACCAGATCTTCGCCCGGAATGCCGAGCGGGACTGGACGCGCGCCGCTGGCGATCAGGATATGGCGGGCCCGCAATGTCCGGCCTTCCACCACGATCGTGTCTGGGCCGGCAAAGCGAGCAACACCGTGTAATGCGTCGACACCGAGCTCGGCGTAGCGGTGCGCCTGCTTGGCGGGGATCGGATCGGTGAAGGTCCGCTTGAACGCCATCAGGTCGGGCCAGTCGATCGCCAGCGTGCCGTCGACGCCATGTCTGGCCATGCGCCTTGCCGCGTCGATCGCTTCCTCGCCGCTGACCAGCATCCTCTTGGGATCGCAGCCACGCAGCGCACAGGTGCCGCCGAACGGACGGTGATCGATGACGGCGACGGACCATCCAGCGGCACGGACCCGGCCGACCGCGACCTGCGCTGCCGTGCCACTGCCGATGACGATCAGGTCGTAGGAAGCCATGGTCGCATCTCCATCCGCATCGGCGCAAAAATCGCGCGCCCAACCTCGAGCGCTTCGGCCAGGCACAGACGAATGCCGTCATCGGCTCCGACCGGACCGCTCGCGCACCAGGCCGCCAGATGATCGTCATCGCAGAAGAAGGCCTGCAAGGTGCAGAGCGACGATGCCGCGCAGCCACTGGCATAGCGACGGCCGGACCAGACGACGATCGCGCCC
>CAZEZD010000093.1:0-4152 GCA_964516115.1 uncultured Hyphomicrobiales bacterium | reverse complement strand
CGCCCGGCTCAACCTCTTCCAGCTCGCGGCCGCGGCTGGGGGTATGGATGGCGAGCGTGCGCCGGCACTGGCGGCAGGCCGAGCGGATCATGCAGTCCCGCTCCAGCATGGCGCCGATCCCCAACGCGTCGATGGCGCACATGGCGCTCATGGTCACTCCGCTGACTTCGACTTGATGTTCGCTGGGGCCGTCGGTGAACGGATAGGCGCCGGTCACCCGGCCCGCGCCGTCGAGGACCACGAGATCGCGCCCGGCGAGCCGCTGCAGGGCCGAGCCGACCTCGCCGGAGGGGAGTCCCGATGCGGCGGCGATCTGTGCCGGCACCGGCGAGCGACCATCGGCAGCATAGGCTTGAAGCACGGCGCGCCGGACCCGCTCCTCGACGCCGTCCATCCCGCGCCACTTCGAACCGATGAACGCCGCGAACAGTGCCGTCAGGGCTGCGCGGGCGCTGGGTGTTGTGACTGCGCTCCAGTCCGGGACAACGGCACCGCCGGGAAATGTAACCGTCGATCCAAAGGCGGCTTCAGCGGATGATGCGCGCGCCATCGCCCGCCCTCCTCAGCCGCAGCACGCCTTGCCGCCGCTCTCCTGGATCGGCGGACAGGGCACGTCGCCGTAGGAGCAATAGACGCAGCAATCGCCCGGCTTGGGCTTGAGGACCGCGCCGCAACCCCGGCAGTCGTAGAAATACTGGCAGGCATTGGTCGGCATGGTCTCCGTCGCCCGATGACCGCAGTGGGGACAGGTCAGCGTCGAGCGCAGCTCGGGGGTGGCATCAGACATAGCGATAGCCTGCCCAGAGCAGGGCCGCACCGAGCAGCAATCCGATGAGCGTGAGAACACGCATCCAGCGCGGCGTGCATATGCCGCCCGGCCCACAGCGCGCCGCCGTAACTTGCTGGCGCAACAGCAGCGCCGCGCCGGCAAGCAGGCACAATGCGCCAATGAGGAGAAGCGGCGTGCGATACGGCGCGGCGACAATGGCCACGCCGCCGAGCCAAGCTGCGCCGATCCCGGCGGATGCGAAGAGGATCGGCAGCGCACAGCAGGCGGCGACGCCGAACGCCGCAGCGATCCCCGCCAGCGTGAGCGTGGCGGTGCCGATCCCCTTAGGCGGGCTTGGCGTCTGGGTCACGGGCGACTCCTTGTGGCGGGCATTGAGCTGTCCTAACATCTGTAGCGACTACAGACTCAAGAGGTATTTTGGGGATGGCCGCAACCGGCGCGATCCAGATCGGCGAACTCTCACGCCGCACCGGATGCAACATCGAGACGATCCGCTATTACGAGCGGATCGGGCTGCTGCCCGCTCCGCCGCGGCGGGGCCGCTACCGCAGCTATGGCCGGGAGGACGTGGCTCGCCTGGGCTTCGTGCGCCGCGCGAGGGAGCTGGGCTTTACCCTGGACGAGGTACGCGCCTTGCTCGGACTCGCGGTTGGCGGTCAGGCCTCCTGCGCCGAGGTGCGCGAGCTCGCGGCGTCGCACCTGAAGGACGTACGCGCGCGGATCGCGGACCTCAAGCGGATGGAACGGGTTCTGGCCGACTCGGTGCGCGCCTGCGATGCCGGTCGGGATCCGGGCTGTCCGCTGCTCGACACACTTGGCGCCGAAGTGCGGGTCGCGTGAGCATTACGGCTGTCGGGCGTGCATCCAGTCGGCTGCCGCCTGCGCCTTGCTCGCCGCGGTGAAGATCGCCCGAGGCTCGTCCTTGAGCAGTTGCAGCCAGGAGGCGATGTAGGCCGCATGATCGGGTCGCGGTTCGTGCGCGATCCCAAGATCGGCGAGCAGGAACGATGCGGTCAGTTCGGCGGTCGCTTCCTCCATGGCGAGCGCGTGCCTGGTCCACTTGGCGCTGAAATCCCGGTCAAGCCGATGGGCTGCGCCACTGGCATGAGCCGCTTCGTGAATGTGGGTGGCGTAGAAGCCGTGGGCATCGTGGAAGGCGCTGAAATCCGGCATGTGAATGCGGTCTTCGGCGATATGATAATAGGCGCTGGCCGAGCCGTAGACAGTATCGATGCCGAGCGCGGCGATGAAGGCTTCGGCGGCGGCGAGGCGTTCGCTCTCAGGCAGGTCCGGCGCCGGTTCGGGCGCGTAGCCATCGACCTGATCGGCGTTGAACAGGCTGAACGCCTTGGCGAAAAGCCGTCGATGGTCGTCATCGCCGCCGGCGTCGTCACCCTTCGCGCGAAACTCCTTCCAGAGGACGCCGAGGCTGGCGTGCTCGCCCTTGCGGACCTGCGCGCCGAGCGCCTGCCACTGGCGATAGGTGCCCCAGACCCCGCTCGCGTAGCCGCTGCCATAGGCGGCCGCCCAGAGCGAGATCGTATTTATGCCGCGATAGGGCTTGCCGCTGGCGACGTTGGTCGGGCGGGTGACGTCGGCGCCAAAATGATGCCACGGCATGCGCCAGGTGCCGGTGCCGGCTTCGATGGCGTCGACGATCGCTTGCGTGACGCGAGCGTAGACGTCTGAGCGTGGTGAGGCTGACATGATATGTTCTCCGTTCTCGCGCCGGGGACCATCCCCGGCGGCGGAGGCCCGTTCGCGCCGGGCACAGGGGGGCTCGCGCACCCGTCAGGGCCGCAGCGAAGCGAAGGACGGCGAAGCCGTTGCGCGGGCGCGCCGACCGGCGCAGGACTCCGCCAACAGCCGGGGTGGTCTACGGCGCGGGAGGGTCGATCCCGGCAATCACCGCGGTCAGGCGATCAAGCTCGCGCTGGAGCGCCTGACGCTGGAGGTCGGAGATGCGCCGTTCGCGTAAGTGCGCCCGGGCATCGGCCGCCGCACGTTCCCAGGCCGGTCTGTGGCGGGCGGTGATGCAGGCGTTGGGGCCGCGGGTCGGTTCGCAAAGGGCGGTGAGCGGCTGTACCGGATCGGGGGTCGTCACGCGCTTGAGGCAGAGCGCGGTCGCGGGATCGAAGAAGCAATCCGCGAGCGGGCCGACATGGAAGGTGCGCGCGACGCTGGCGAGCATGACGCGCAGGCGGGCCCGATCGGCGATCATGGCGGGCAGTGGCCCGAGCTTAACGGCGGCATCGTCGAGGGTCCGCGCGATGCGTGGTCCCGCCGGTCCGCCGAGTGATGCGCCGCCCTGCCGCCGGTCGAAATAGTCCAGCAGATCGTCAATCTGACCGAGCCGGCGCTGCGCCTCGACCTCTGCGCGAAACCCCGATCCACTGGTCCCGGCATAGCCCTCGAAAGCGGCGACCGAGGCATGCTTGTACTGGATCATGCCGGCGATGGTGCCGAACGGACGGTTGGCGATGTGCCACGCGATCGTGCGCCGGAACTGCCGTGTCGTGATGCGCCACGGCTTGCCATCCGGGCCGGGAGGGATGACCGGCACATCGGGGTTGCCGAAGGCGGCGTTGAGGTGGTCGCGGAAGGCGTTGAGCTGGCGGACCACCTCGCTCGACAGATGCGTCTTGGTGACAGCGCGGGGACGAAGCACCGGCCAGAGCGTGTCGCTTCCAGTCTTCCGTGCCGCGTGTTCCGACAGCCGTTCGAGCACCGTGATCGCCTCGGCCACCGGTTCGATCGTCACCCAGCTCGCCGACTCACCGGCGCTCGATCGGCGCTTGTAGAGGGTCGATCGGACGCGTTGCCGCTCGATCAGGCCGTCTTCGCTGCGCGCGATCGAGAGGCAGCCGCGCCGCATCGCCTGGACCTCGCAGTCGCGCATGCCGGTCAGATAGGCGCATACGATATAGGCGGCGGCCTGCAGCATCCGCTCCTCGATCGCTAGGGTCTTCACGTCGAAGCGGGCACGCCATGGCCGACCGCTCTCGGGAGCGATCGAGATCGGCGTGTCCATGCCGCCGACCTCGGTACCAAGCGATGCAACCGCTTCGCGAATGACATCCGGTGCGCCGGTAGTGAGCATGAGATGCATGGCCGGCTCGGCGACGGCATCGATGCCGGCATGCAGATGGAGGAGATGGGCGTTGATCGGTGGGGTCGCTTCCCCGGTGAGGGGATCGATGCGCGTGGCGCCGTTGTGTGCCGTCGTCCAGATGGGCACGCCGCGTCCTTGCCGGGCTCGGCGCGCGAGATAGCGCTCGAGGCGCGCGCGCTGCCGCAGGCGGCGCTCTGCATCAGGCAGTCCGCGTTCGGCGGCGAGCAGCCGAGCGCGGACTGCCTCGAGC
>CAZEZD010000092.1:7140-9378 GCA_964516115.1 uncultured Hyphomicrobiales bacterium | reverse complement strand
TGAGCTGGCCGTCGGCGCTGGTGCCACGGGCGGCGATGTCGAGGCAGCGGGCGAGGTCGTCGGCGCAGTCGAGGGCCTCGGCATCCTCCTCCAGCATGGCGACGGTTTCCTTGACGAGATCGGCGATCGAGATCGTGGTGCGACGCTGCTCGTCGACGAAGGACCCGTGGATGCCGTAGCGCTGAGCGCGCCACTTGTTCTCCTGCGCCACGGCCCGCGACAGCGGCGACAGGTCGGAGCGGAAGTCGGGATGGCGCAGCAGGTAGCGCACCATGGCGCGGTAAAGCGCCGCGATCGCCAGCGTGTCGTCGAGATGGGTGCAGGAATCGGGCGCCCGCAGTTCCAGCGTCGGGAACCGCCGGGATGGCCGCACCGCCCACCAGACGTAGCTCGAATCCTCGATGATCCGCGCCTCCACCAGCAGCGAGACGTAATCGTCGTACTCGGCCTGGGTCTTGAACATCTCCGGCAGCCCGGTGCGCGGCAACTCGTCATAGGCGGCGAGGCGATAGCCCATCAGTCCTGTGGAGCGCGACTGCCAGAAGGGCGAGGAGGTCGACAGGGCGATGATGAGCGGGATGGTCGGCATCAGCCGGCCCATCACGTCGATGCGCCGCGACAGGTCGTCGAACTCAGCATGGACATGCAGCCCGCAGACGATGTTGCGCTGCCCGAGCATCTGCAGGTCGTGCATGACGCTGTCGTATCGCGGGGCGTCGCTGGCGCGCTGCGTCGCCCACATGGCGGTGGGGTGGGTGCCGGAGGCGAGGATGGCGAGGCCGTGGCTGGCGGCGACCTCCCCCAGCATGCCGCGCATCGCCTGCAGTTCGTTTCGGGCGGAGGTGGGGGTGCCGTGGACGGAGCTCGTCAGCTCGACCTGCGACTGAAGCATCTCGCTGGAGACGCGGTCACCGAGGCGGGCCTTGGCGGCCTCGAAGAAGCCCTGCGGCATGCGGCGCATCACGGCCTTGGTCTCGGCATCGACGACGAAGAACTCTTCCTCGATCCCGAAGCGGCGGGTGTCTGACATGACTATCTCCATGAATCATCGTCAATATTGCCATCGTCGGCTACCTGGCGGCGGCCGGTTCCGGATCGTCCCTCCCCCAAGCGGAGCGGCATCCGGTGCGTGAGAAGCTGTCAGTGCGGAGGGCAGAAATGTGGCCCGATCCGGACACCGATCGCCACGATTCCGTAACGCCTTGAAAGATGGCGTGAACTTAAATCGGTTGACTTGGCGCGCGAGAAGCGCCGCATCCGCTGCTGCCTGCTTCGCGTGTGCGGCGATGCGTCAACGCCAGTCGCCAAGGCTTGCCTGCACCACCGCCAGAGCTGCGACGGCTGCCGTATCGGCGCGCAGGATGCGGGGCCCGAGGGATATGGCGACCGTGTTCGGCCGGCGCGCGAGCATGGCGCGCTCCTCCTCGGCAAATCCGCCTTCGGGGCCGATGACGACGGCGATGCCGCCCGTCGCCGGGGCGCAGGCGGAAAGCGCCTGCACCGGGTTGGCGAGGGCTGCATCCTCGTCGCAGAAGACGAGGAGCCGGTCGGCCGGCAGGGCGGCAAGCACTTTGGGGAACGGCTGTGAATCATCGCATCCGGCAACGGTCAGGACGCCGCATTGTTCCGCGGCTTCCACGGCGTTGGTCCTCATGCGCTCGAGATTGACCCGGGCCGCCTGGGTATGGCGCGTCATCACCGGGACGAGCCGCGTGACCCCCATTTCGACGGCCTTCTGCACCATGTAGTCGAGGCGGGCGTGCTTGAGCGGCGCGAAGAGCAGCCAGAGGTCGCCGGCGACCGGCTGGGGCCGGATGGGGTCCTCGACGATCAGGCTTGCCGACTTTCTGGCCGTGCGCGCGAGGCGGGCCGCCCATTCGCCGTTCGCCCCGTCGAAGATCGCGATGCGGGCGCCATCGTCGAGCCTCATGACGTTCACGAGATAGTTGGCCTGGTCGCGGTCGAGGGGCAGCGTCGCCCCGGCCGCGATGGGACCGGCCACGAAGAGCCTGATCGCCTTGAAGTCATATGCCGCCATGGTTCGATCTCGTATTCCTGCCGCGTCGCCGGTCGGCGTTTTCGACTCCCGCGACAAACCTGCCCGGGCGCAGTCGGTGGCCGTCACATTGCCACGATGCCGTCGGATTGATATGTAACCTGCCACATACACTCAACCTCGCTCGCTCTGCGGACGTGCTCAGGGGCCGAACGATGACCCGTCGCTACGCGAACAAGACC
>CAZEZD010000092.1:0-7130 GCA_964516115.1 uncultured Hyphomicrobiales bacterium | reverse complement strand
GCCTTTCTCGCGCTGGCACTGACCGGCATCCTCGCCGGCAGCGGTGCCGCGCGCGCCAACGAGATCTGTCAGGCCGAATTTCAGCCCATCATCACCGCCCACCAGGAGGTGATGAAGCAGACGCAGGCCAGCATGCCGCGCGGCCGGCCGACGACTTTTGAGCAGGCCAAGGCCAACGCCCAGCGCGCCTGCCAGCTTCTGACGACGGCGCAGACCTCGTTCCGCCGCGTGCAGGAGTGGGTGCAGACCAACGCCGACTTCTGCCGGCTGCCCGAGCAGATCATCAACGACGTCAATACCGGTGTGACCAACATCACCCGCAACCGGACGCAGGCCTGCAACGGCGTCGCCAATCTCGAGCGTCAGCGTCGCCAGGCCGAGGCCGGCGGCGGCAATCCCTTCGCGCCGAACGCCGGCCGCCGGCCGCAGCTCGACCTTCGCACCCCCGGCGCGCTCTGAGCCGCCATGACCGCCGCTGACGGACGGGTCGCCGACGCCGTTCGCGGCTCCTGGGTCGATATGCACGCCCCGGCGGCGTGGCGGCCCTATCTGAGGCTCGCCCGCGCCGATCGGCCCATCGGGTCGTGGCTGCTGCTGCTGCCCTGCTGGTGGTCTGCCGCCTTCGCCGCGATCGCCGCCGGACACCCGCTCCCCAATCTCTGGCACATGACGCTCTTCGCCATCGGCGCTGTGGCCATGCGCGGCGCCGGCTGCACCTACAACGACCTCGTCGACCGCGACATCGATGCACTCGTCGAGCGCACCCGTTCGCGGCCCCTGCCGTCGGGCCAGGTGACCAGCCGGCAGGCGAAGCTCTTCCTCATCGCGCAGGTGGCGCTCGGCGCGCTCGTGCTGCTGGCGCTGGCAGAGCCCTTCGCCTGGCTCGTCGGGCTCGCCTCGCTCGGCGTCGTCGCCATCTATCCGTTCATGAAGCGGATCACGTCCTGGCCGCAGTCCGTGCTCGGGCTCGCCTTTTCATGGGGCGCACTGATGGGCTGGGCCGCCGCCTTCGGCCGCCTCGACCCTCCGGCGCTGCTGCTCTATGCCGGTTCGATCCTCTGGGTGATCGGCTATGACACGATCTACGCCCATCAGGACCGCGAGGACGACGCCATCGTCGGCGTCAGGTCGACGGCGCTGCTTTTCGGCGAGCGCACGCCGATCTTCCTGTCGCTGTTCTATAGCGCCGCTGTCGCTGTCTTCACCGCGGCGCTCTGGACGCTGGGCGCGCCGCCTCTCGCCTATCTCGGTCTGTTCGCCTTCGCGGCGCATCTCGCCTGGCAGGTGCGCAGGCTGGACATCGCCGATCCGGACTTGTGCCTGAGGCTGTTCAAGTCCAACCGCGACGCGGGTCTTCTCTTTCTCGCCGGCCTCATGGCCGCCGCCGCCATCCGCGCCCTCCTCTAGGCGCGCCTGTCACGGAGGTCGGCGACGCAGCGCGCCACGGCCCTGTCGGTCGGCTCCTCGGAGGCCGAAAGACCAGCGATGACGCCCTCGACATCGGCCGCCGGGCGGTTCTGGCTCATCTTCAGCTTCGCGTCGAAGGCGGTCACGGCGAAATGCATGCCGACGATGGCGCGCATCTGCATGGCGACGAAGTCGTCCGGCGCATCCGACATCGCCCAGGGATGCTCGCGTCCCGCTTCGTGCCGATCCGTCAGGTCGGCAAGGTTCTGGTGCAGGAAGGCGGGATCCGCCGGCCAGGTCACCTGGCCGCGGACGTGGACCGCCGCATAGTTCCAGGTCGGCACCACCTTGGCCGTCTCCTTCTTGGTCGCATACCAGGACGGGCTCACATAGGCCTGCGGACCGGTGAAGATCAGCAGCGCCTCTGCGCCGGCCGCGGTGTTCTGCCAGTGCGGATTGGCCCGTGCGATATGACCGAAGAAGGCGGTCTCGCCAGACGGCTCGCGCTTCAGGATGACCGGAAGGTGTGTGGCAAAGAGCCCCGTCGATCCCTGCGTGACCAGCGCCGCAAAGGGGTGCGCGGCGCAGAAGGCCAGGGCCTCGGCCTCCTCGCCCATCGCGAAGAGAGAGGGAACGTACATGGCGAGCCTCCAAGAAAGACGGGGCCGGAGCGATAGGCCATCCGCTCCGGCCGGTCCAATCGCGGCTCGTCATCGGGCGCATTCGCCCTGTTGATCAGGCCGCGCGCACCTCGGCGACAAAGGCCTTCAGCGCCTCGTCGATCCGGCTTGAGCAGTCGGACAGCCGGCGGCTGGCCTGGCCCACCGCCTGCGCCGACTTGCCGGTGCCTTCTGCGGCCTCGGAGACGTCGCGGATGGAGTGGCGGGCAAGGTCGACATGGCCGTTGGCTTCCGCGATGGCGCGCGAGATCTCGGCCGTGGAGGCCTGCTGCTCATCGACCGCCGCGGCAATGGCCGTGGTGATGTGGTCCATCGAGCCGATCGTCTCGGTGATGGTGCCGATGGCCTGCACCGTCGCGGTCGTCGCCGACTGCATGCGGCTGACCTGGGCGGCGATCTCGTCGGTCGCCTTGGCGGTCTGCCCGGCAAGCTGCTTGACCTCGGCGGCAACGACGGCGAAGCCCTTGCCGGCCTCGCCGGCCCTCGCCGCCTCGATGGTGGCGTTCAGCGCCAGGAGGTTGGTCTGCTCGGCAACCGCTGTGATGAGGCCGATGACCTCGCCGATCTTGCGCGCCGCGTCGTCGAGGTCGGCGACACGCGAGCCGGTGTCGCCGGCCTCGCGGACGGCGCGCCCGGCGACTTCCGAGGATGCCGTCACCTGACGTCCGATCTCGGTGATGGACGCGGCCAGCTGGTGGGCGGCGCTCGCCACGGCGTTCATGTTGGCGGTCGCCTCGTCGGTCGCCCCCGAGGCATTGCCGACCTTGTGCATCACCGCCTGCGCCGTCGTGGTCAGGGCGCCGGCGCTGCTGTCCAGATGGCGGACGGCGTCGTTGGCCTCGCCGATCCGTTCGGCCATGGTCTTCTCGTAGCCGACGATGGCGGCCTCGAGCCGGCGGCCGCGCGCGGCGCGCTGCTCCACCTCGGCCAGCCTTTCGGCCTCTGCCGCCTTGGCCATGCGGGCATTGTCGCGCAGCACGACAAGGGCGCGCGTCAGGTCGCCGATTTCGTCCTGCCGGTCGTGGGTGGCGATCGCGGTGTCGAGGTCCCCGGCCGCAACCCGCTCGAGCGCCGCGGTGGCCGCGACGAGGGGCCTGACGGCGCGCCGCACCACGAAGGCGGCGACCAGACCCAGCAGCAGGACGATGAGCGCCAGCGCGGCGATCATCGCGATGACGGTCTGGCGGGCCTGGGCATGAAGCTGTTCCGTCGGAATGCCGATGAACAGCACGCCGACGACCTTTCCGGCGGCGTCCACGACGGGATGGTAGGCGGTGTAGAACGACCGCCCGAACAGCATGGCCGGCCCGTAATAGGGCTGCGCCGCCTTCAGGGGCGTCTGGGCCGGGTGGTCGGGCGCCAGCGCCGTGCCCACCGCGCGGTCTCCGTTCTCCTTCTTCAGGTTGGTCGTGCGGCGGATGAAGATTCCCTTGTCATCCGTCACGAAGATCGTCGCCACGCCGCCGACAGCCTGCACGGTGCGATCGACGATGGTGTGGTCGGAGAAGGTCGGCATGGCGACCGCCCGCGCTTCCGATAGGCGCTCGCCTGATTGGCCGATGCGGGCATCCGGATGGGTCATGGCGAACAGGACCGCGAGCGTCCGCAGGTTCGTCTGCGCCTCGCGGAGAGCGGTCTCGTTGTTGCGCGTCTGGATCAGCGACCAGCCGGCGACGATCGTGATGATGGCGGTCGCTGCGAGGAGCGCGATGACGAGGGCGACGGACTTGCCGCCGATCTTGAGGCGGGGCAGGCGGGAAAGCATGGGGGAGCTGTCCTCTGTTCTGTTTGCTCCTCCGAACTACAGATCAAGACGGTTAATAATGTGCCAACCGCGCGTTCCGGACTGTATTTTTGGTCGAGAATACTGCGATTTCCGCCGATTCATGGCCTTGTGAGGATGTCGCGGGCGCGTCGACTGTCCGCGTCCATCTGCGCGATGAGGGCTTCGAGCGAGTCGAATCGTTCCTCCGGTCGCAGAAATGAGGCGAAGGCGATGTCGATGATCCGGTCGTAGAGGTTCTCCGCCAGATCGAAGACATGGACCTCCAGCAGGGGCGCGCCGTTGTCGAAGGTCGGGCGCCTGCCGAAGCTCGCCACCGCGTCGTGCCAGCGCCCGTCGATGCCGGCGCGCACGGCATAGATGCCATGGCGCAGTGCGCAGGCCGGGTCGAGGCGCAGGTTCGCGGTGGGGTAGCCGAGGTCGCGGCCGCGCTTCTCGCCGTGGATCACAGGCGCGCTCACGAACCAGGCATGGCCGAGAAGGTCATTGGCCACCTCGACGCGACCCTCGGCCAGCGCCGTCCGGATCGCCGAGGAGGAGATCGGACCGTGCGGGCCGGAGAGGGCCTCGACCTGCGTGACCCCGAAGCCCCGGCTGTGGCCGGCCGCAGCGAGGGTCGCGGCATTGCCACTGCGCTTCGCACCGTAGTTGAAGTCACGGCCGACGACGACATGGGCGGCGCCCAGCCAGTCGACGAGGATGCGGTCGACGAAATCACCGGACGACATCGCGGCGAGGGCGGAATCGAAGGCAAGGAGAGCGACGCCGTCGATGCCCTCGGCGGCGAGCAGCCGCACCTTGGCCTCGGCGTCCCCCAGACGGAACAGCGGCACATCCGGCCGGAAGAAGCTCCGTGGGTGGGGCTCGAAGGTCAGCGCCAGCACCGCTCGCCGCTCGCTTGCCGCGATCGACCGCGCGGTCGCCAGCACATGCTTGTGGCCGCGGTGCACGCCATCGAAATTGCCGATGGCGACCACGCAGCCGCGCAAGGCGCCGGGGATGTCGCCGGAACGGCCGATGACCGGATAAGAGACCGGCGGCCTTGGCGGCGGCAGAATGAGAGGCATGGCAGATCGGGGTCTCGGGAGGGGCCGGTGATGTCGGCGCGGACCCTGCCGACCGCCGCACGGGCCGTCAAGCGGCGGTGCGGCTCAGGCCGCCGCCTCGAGTTCGGCGCGGGAGGGAACGCGCACCCAGGCCTCGCCCTCGAGAACCACGGTAGCGTCGACCGCGCATTCGCAGACGAGCCGGGCCCGCTGGCGTGCATCGATCAGCTCGGCGACCTCGACATGGACCCGCACGACGTCGCCGATGCGCACCGGCGCCTTGAAGTTCAGCGTCTGCGACAGATAGACGGCGCCGGGGCCGGGAAGGCGCGTGCCGATCACCGCCGAGATGAGGCTCGCGGTGTACAGGCCATGGGCGATGCGCTGGCCGAACCGCGTCTTCGACGCGTAGAGGTCGCACAGGTGGATCGGATTCTGGTCGCCGGAAATATCGGCGAAGCCGACGACATCCTGGTCCGTGACCGTCTTCATCACCAGTTCCGACAGGCCGACGGACAGGTCTTCATAGGCCAGGGAACGAAGGGAACGGATCGCCATGTCAGCCTCCTCGGGGGCGGAGACAATCCGGCTCCTCATATTGCAATGCAATAGGACCATTGGCGGAGACGACGCGGCCGGCGCGAGGCCCATCCGGCCCGCCGGGGGCGATCGATCTGTGCGCAAGCGCCCGCCGACCGCCGAATGATGTCGCAAAGCGAGACGAATCAGCGATGCACGTTGCATTGTTCCGCATTCGCAACGTGTCAGTGGATCACATTCGGCTCATCATGCCCCGGTCGGGTTCCTTCTTCGTCGCGCTCTGCATGGTGGCGATCGCCGTTTCGGCATCCGTCCTCGCCTTCACGCTCGGCGCGGTGGAGGCCGGCGCGTCGACGGCCATCGGCTTTGCCTTGTTGCTCGCCATGGTCATCGGCCATTTCGGAGCCCAGCTCACCGCCGACAAGGCGTCGGCCGACCTCCGCTTCGCCGATCTGACGCGCACGGCGGCCGACGTCAGCCGCGATCTCCAGGCGCTCGCCCAGAGGGTCGAACGGTTCGAGACCGTCGCGCTCGACCAGGCGCGTTCGGCAACCGAGCCGATCGCTGCCGAAATCGGCGAACTCGGCGCCCTGGTGAAGCAGTTCGCCGAAACCCTCCAGGTCCATGAGGCCGCGATCGTCCAGGCGACCGTCCGGTCGCAGCCGCCGGAACCCGCTCCCGTCGCCGCGCTGCCGCCTGCCGCGCCTCCGCCGCCGGTGGCGCAGAGCCCACAGCGCGAGGCGGCCCCGCCGCCAGCGCCCGTCCAGGTGCTCCAGCGTCAGGCCGCCGCCCTGCGCAGCCGGGCGCAGGCCCGGATGTCGGACGCGGACATCCCTGAGGTCTTTGCCGGCCTGTCGCGCGCCGACGCCATCGCCATCATCGACGAGGCCATCTCGGCCAAGCGCTACGAACTCTTCCTGCAGCCGATCGTCACCCTGCCGCAGCGCAAGGTCCGCTCCTACCAGGCCTCGGTCCGGCTGCGGACGGCGGACGGGCAAAACCTGCTCTCCGACGATTACTGCGGTCTCGCCGAGGATTCCGGGCTGATGCCGGCGCTCGACGCGGAGGTCATCGGCCGCTGCATCCAGATCGTCCGCAGGCTGACCGCGCGCAACCGCGACGTCAGCCTCGTCTGCGACGTCTCCGGCTCGGCGCTCGCCGACGCGGCCTTCTCCTCCGAACTGGTCGCCTCGCTCGAGGCCTCGCGCGCCGTTGCCGGCTCGCTCGTCCTCGGATTCAGCCAGTCCTCCCTCAGGGACATGACGGCACTCGATATCGAGACGTTGCGGATGCTGTCCGACAAGGGTTTCCGCTTCGCCATGGACGGCGTGCGCGACCTGCGCATCGAGCCGCGCGACCTCGCCGACAAGGGCATCCGCCTGATCAAGGTTCCCGCCCCGCTGATGATCGCCCGCGCGGGCGACACCGGAGCCTCCATCCACGTCGCGGATCTCGCGGGGCTCTTTGCCCGCTATGGAATCGATCTCGTCGTCGAGGGGGTCGAGACGGAATCGGTGGTCGTCGACCTGCTCGACTACGACGTGAAACTGGCGCAGGGCGCGCTGTTCTCGCCGCCGCGTCCGGTCCGCGCCGAGATCATGTCGGCCAGCGATCCGGTCGGCACGCCCGCTGCTACTGCTGCGGCCGCCGCGCCGCGCGCGCGCGGCGACCAGC